>DATIPJ010000275.1:0-2590 GCA_035472155.1 Kofleriaceae bacterium | reverse complement strand
TCGGGGAGGCTCGCCTGGCGGCGTTGTGACTTTTCGATGGACTCGAGGATCCGATGCGCGCTCATGGGTACGATTTCCGGAAAAAGTCGTTGGGACGCAGGGTTCTGCCAGAGATCCCCCCCGCGCGTCAAGCCGTGGCGGGAAGCCGCGACCGATCGCCATCCCCATTGGCACTGTCCTCGCGCCGATCACCGTCCGAAAAGCCGGTCCAGGAGCACCGCGCCGGCCGAGCGCACCGAGAGGTGGTTCCAGTCAGAGGCTCCTTCGATCGGCGCAAGCATGCGAGATACAGAAGGAATCAGCGCGTCGGCCAGGCCCCAGCCGGTCCCGAGCAGGAGCAGCAGTGGCGCGGGGCTCCCGCCGGCCCGTGCGTGAAGCTCCGAGGGTGAGTTGCGCGGGATCGCCGCAAATGATTCGCGCCGCGCCGAGGTCGCCACGACCAGCGGAGCGGTGCCGTAGCGCTCGGTCAGCTCGGCGATGACCGCGTCGATCGAGTCTGCCGTCTGCACCAGCTGCAGCGCGCGTGCGCGATGCTCGCCCTGGGCGTCGTCGATCCACAACCGGGCGATGTGCGCGGCCTTGTCGCGCTGCGAGGTGATCGGCGTGACGATGTGAAATCCGGCGAGGCCGTAGGTGAGCGACGAGCGCGCGAGGTCGTGAATATCGAAGTTGGTGAGCGCGGTGGTGACGACCGCGCCGGTGCGATCGACGACGGGGTGGTGCACGAGCGCCAGGTGCGTGCGCGCGTGGAGCGGCGGAGGCAGGAGCTTGCGGTCGGCGGCGCTCGGCGCAAAGCGCGCGAACAGATCGGGGCGGCGCGCGGCGGTGCGCTCGATCGATTGCCTGCGCCGCCACGCGGCGATCGCTGCGTGGTTGCCCGAGGTCAGGATCGCCGGGACGCCGCCCGCCCCCGCCAGCTCGGGCGGCCGCGTGTACTGCGGATACTCGAGCAGCCCCGCGCTGTGCGATTCGTCGTCGACCGAGGCCGCCTCGCCGAGCACGCCGGGCACGAAGCGCGCGACCGCGTCGATCACGACCAGCGCCGCGAGCTCGCCGCCCGACAGCACGTAATCGCCGATCGACAGCTGCTCGTCGATCGCCAGCTCGATCACGCGCTCGTCGATGCCCTCGTAGCGGCCGCACACCAGCACGATGTGCGGCAGCGCCGCGAGCTCGCGCACGCGCGCCTGCGTGAGCGGCGCACCAGCCGGCGTGGTCAGGATGCGGTGAGCGGGCCCGGCATCTCCGCCCCGCGTCGCAGCATGGGCGATCGCGGCGAGCAGCGGCTCGGCCTTCATGACAATGCCCGGCCCGCCGCCGTACGGCGTGTCGTCGACCGTGCGGTGGCGGTCGGACGTGAAGTCGCGCGGGTTCACGGTCTCGACGGTGATCACGCCGGCCTCGCGCGCGCGCCCGACCACACCGGCGGTGAGCGCCGGCTCGATCAGCTCGGGCAGGATCGTCACGACCGTGAACTTCATCGCCGCTTGGTCTCGGGCAGGCCCTCGGGAGGATCGACGGTCACCACGCCGTTGTCGAGGTCGATGTGGGTCACGAACTCGTCGACCAGCGGCAGCATGCGCTCGATCTCGCCGTCGTGGATGACCAGCAGGTCCTGCATGCTGCCCTCGATCGCCGCGATCGTGCCCCACGGGGTGCCGTCGGTGCGCACCGCGCGGCAGCCGACCAGGTCGGCGAGCAGGACGTCGTCGTCGGCCAGCTCGAGCACGCTGCGGTCGACCTCGACGAGCTGGCCGCGCAGCGCCTCGGCGTCGTTGCGCGTGGCCACGCCCTCGAGCTGGACCAGCCAGCCGCGGTGCGTACCGCGCGCGCCGGTCACCCGCCGCTCGCTGCCGCCGATCCACAGGGTCTCGACCTCGCCAACGATCTCGGACCCGGGATCGTGGGTGACGATCACGACCTCGCCGCGGATCCCATGGGCGCGCGCGATCCGGCCGATCTCGATCCGGGGATCACCGCGCATGAGGCGCCGCTATTCGAGGATCTCGACGAGCGTGCGCTTGCGCGACCGGGGAGCCACCGCTTGCACGACGGTGCGCAGGGCGCGCGCGGTCTTGCCGCCGCGGCCGATCACCTTGCCGAGATCGGTCTCGGAGACCTCGAGCTCATAGACGTTCGCCGAGCGCTCCTCGATGAGCTCGACGCGAACCTCATCGGGGCGATCGACCAGGTTGACCGCGAGGTAGCGGATCAGCTCGGCGAGATCCGGCGAGCGATCCGGCCCGCGGTCAGGACCGCCGTCGTCGCGGGGGCGGTCGCGATCATCGCGATCATCGGGCGCCATGCTACGCGGACTTCTTGGCGCCCGGGGCGCCCGTCGGTACCGCCGCAGCACGCGCGACGCGGCGGATCACGGCGGCGAGCGTGCCGCTCGGCTGAGCCCCGACCTTGAGCCACTTGTCGTAGCGTTCGGAGTCGAGCTTCAGGACCTTGGTGATGGGGTGGTACGTACCGAGCAATTCGATGAAGCGGCCGTCGCGGGCGCAGCGCTTATCCGCTGCGACGATGCGATAGAACGGAGACCTCTTCTTGCCTTGACGTGAGAAACGGATCGCAACGGCCATGGATT
>DATIPJ010000274.1:0-4765 GCA_035472155.1 Kofleriaceae bacterium | reverse complement strand
CTCCGCCCGGCCGGCAAGCCGGCGAGCGCGCCGCGCACCGCGTCCCGGATCACCGGCCCGATGGCGAGCGTCGCGGGGCCGAGCCCGGCGGCACCTCCGCCGCCCGCCCGGCCGAGCGCGGCGGTCGACGATCGCATCATCGGCCGCATCACCGTGCACCCCGCGGGCTACGGCTTCGTCGCGACCGAGGCCGGCGAGACCGTGTTCGTGCCGGCCAAGTTCCGCGGCACGTCGCTCGACGGCGACCGGGTCGCGGTCGACACCTGGCCCGGCGTGCGCGGCACCGAGGGCCGGGTCAGCGAGGTGCTGGCGCGCGGGCGCGCGCGGCTGACCGGCATCCTGCGCCGGGTCGGCCGCGCGGTGTACCTCGAGCCCGACGATCCGCGGATCTCCTCGGACTACGGCCGGGTCTCCCTCGAGGATGCCCCGCTCGGCAAGGACGGCGACGCGATCGTCATCGAGATCACGCGCTATCCCGACGCTGCGCGCCGCGAGCTCGCCGGTAGGCTGCTCAAGGTGCTCGGCGACCCCGAGGACCCGCGCACCGAGATCGAGAAGATCCTGGCGTGCGCGGTGATCCCGATCGAGTTCCCCGACGAGGCCGCCGACCAGGCGCGCAGGACGTCGCAGGAGCTCGGCGCGACCGACCTCGCCGACCGGATCGACCTGCGCGATCGCCGGTTCGCGACCATCGACCCCGAGACCGCGCGCGACTTCGACGACGCGCTGTGCGTCGAGGACGGCCCGCACGGCGGCCCGCGCGTCTGGGTCGCGGTCGCCGACGTCTCGCACTACGTGCGGTGGGGCGACGCGCTCGACAAGGAAGCCGTGATCCGCGGCGTCTCGGTCTACTTGCCCGACCGCGTGATCCCGATGCTGCCGCACCAGCTGTCCGGCGGCATCTGTTCGCTGAATCCGCTGGTCGACCGCTGCGCGATGGTCGTGCGGCTCGACTACAACGAGGAGGCCGAGCTGGTCGACGTCGGCTACGCCGCCGCGGTGATCAACAGCAAGGCGCGGCTCGACTACGCCGGCGTCGCGGCGGCGCTCGGCGGCGACTTCCGCGGCCGCCGCGAGCAGTACCGCCCGTGGGTGAGCGAGCTGACGCGGCTCGATACCCTGGCGCGCAAGCTGCGCGCCCGGCGCCAGGCGCGCGGCGCGCTCGATCTCGAGATCTCCGAGCCCAAGGTCGTGCTCGACGCCGATGACCCGCGCCTGGTGCGCGACGTGGTCAAGGCCAAGGGCGACCCGGCGGTCAAGCAGGCCTACCAGCTCGTCGAGGAGTTCATGATCGCCGCCAACGAGGCGGTCGGTCTGTTCTTCCGAAAGCGCGGTGCACCCACGGTGTGGCGGGTCCACGCGCCGCCCAAGTCCGACCGGGTCGCGACCCTGGCCGAGCTGCTCGGTGCCTACGGCATCAAGGTCGACGTCGAGGACGCGGTCACGCCGCTCGGCATGAAGCGCGTGCTCGACCAGATCAACGAGAAGCCCGGGGCGCAGGCGCTGTCGTTCCTCGTCCTGCGCACGCTGACCCAGGCGGTGTGGGACGTGGTCCCGATCGGCCACTTCGGGCTGGCGTCGGGCGACTACCTGCACTTCACCTCGCCGATCCGGCGCTACCCGGACCTCCTGGTCCACCGCCTGCTCAAGTACCACCTCCACCGCGAGGGCCAGGCCTCGGGCGGCGGTTACACCAAGGCGCCGCCCGCGGTCGACGAGCTCAGCAAGCTCGCGCACGCCTCGAGCGAGCACGAGCGGCGCGCGATGGAGGCCGAGCGCGAATCGGTCGCGATGTACCGCGCGTACCTGATGCGCGATCAGGTCGGCCAGCGGTTCGACGGCACGATCTCGGCGGTGACCAGCTTCGGCGCGTTCGTCGAGATCGAGGAGCCGTTCGTCGAGGGGCTGATCAAGCTCGACTCGCTCGGCGACGACGAGTTCAGCTACGACGAGGTCCACATGCGACTGTCCGGACGGCGGACAGGCACCACGCTCGAGCTCGGCGACAAGGTCACGGTCGAGATCAACAACGTCTCGGTCGTGCGTCGCCGGATCGACTTCACGCTGATCAACGCGCAATCGACGGGCCGCAAGGTTCGCAAGGCGCCCGACAAGGGCTGGGGGAAGGGCGAGGTGCGGGTCGGCGTCGCGCAGCGCAAGAAGGCCGGCCGTGAGGTGGAGCGCGCCGTGCGCGGCCACGTCGAGCCCGGTGCCAAGCCTCGGCGCGCGGCCGTCAACCGCAGCGGAGGCAAGCTGCGGCTCGGCGTCTCGCACCGCGCGCCGCGCGACGAGGGCGACAGCGGCGGCAAGCGGCGCGAAAAGCGTCGCAAGTGAAACGCTGAGACGCGCGGCGTGCGAGGCGATTGTGGGATGGCGGTAAACGAGCACGCAGGTCGCACCGCCGCGCACAGATGATTGCTCGGTTGACGCGGTTCGCCGGAGCCCACAAGCTGGATCGAGCAATGACCTCGAGGTCACTGGTGAGGGAGGACGAGCGCAGCGTCGCCGCGCTGCGCGAAGAGCTCGCCGAGGCCCGGCGCAAGCTCGAGCTCGCCGAGGATCGCGCGACCGCCCTCGAGAACTGCCTCGCGTTCGAGCGGCGCCGGCTGGGCGTGCTCCTCGAGAAGGCGCCCGCGTTCATCGTTGTCTTGCGTGGCTCGAAGCACGTGATCGAGCTTGCGAACGAGGGGATCTACGCGATCGCGGGTCAGCGCGACGTGATCGGCAAGCCTGCGCGCGAGGCGTTCCCGGACGTCATCGGCCAGGGCTTCATCGAGATCTCCGACGCGGTGTTCGCCACCGGCGAGCCGTTCGCCGGCAAGGGCATGCCGGCGCAGGTCGTGCGCGAGCCCGGCCAGCCGCCGGCGCAGGTCTACGTCAACATCATGTACCAGCCGCTGCGCGAGGCCGACGGCACGATCACCGGCGTGTTCGTGCACGGCGTCGACGTCACCGAGGAGACGCTCGCGCAGCAGCGCCTGCGCTCGCAGTTCAGCAACATGCCGGTGCCGACCCATGTGTGGCGGCGGGTCGAGCGCGACGGCGTGAAGCAGTTCGTGCTCGCCGACTACAACCAGGCGGCGCTCAAGCTATCGGGCGGCCGGATGGCGGCGCACCTGGGCGAGCCAGCCGGGCGGTTTCTCGCGTCCAACCCGGGCGTCATCGATGATCTCACGCGCTGCCTCGACGGCGGCGAGACCTTCCAGCGCGAGATGGACTGGACGCTCAGGACCACCGGCGACGTGCGGCGCATGATCGTCACGTACGCCGCGGCGCCCCCCGACATGGTGATCGTCCACGGCGAGGACGTCACCGATCGCCAGAAGCTCGAGCAGCAGCTCCGCCAGGCCCAGAAGATGGAGGCGATCGGGCGGCTGGCCGGCGGCGTCGCGCACGACTTCAACAACATCCTGTCGGTCATCCTCAGCTACTCCGAGATGCACCTCGAGTCGATGCACGCAAGCGATCCGTTCCGCGAGGACCTCGAGGAGATCCACAAGGCGAGCCAGCGCGCGGTCGCGCTGACCCGGCAGCTGCTCGCGTTCAGCCGCCAGCAGATCCTCCAGCCGCAGGTCATCGACATGAACCAGACGCTGCGCGGCTTCGAGTCGATGCTGCGCCGGCTCGTCGGCGAGGACGTCGAGCTCTCGCTGCTGCTCACCGATCAGCCGCGCGGCGTCAACGCCGACCCGGGCCAGATCGAGCAGGTCATCATGAACCTGGTGGTCAACGCGCGCGACGCGATGCCGACCGGCGGCAAGCTGACGATCGAGACCGTCAACGTCGACCTCGACGACGATTTCGTCGCCGGCCACGTCAGCGCCCGGCCGGGGCCGCACCTCATGCTCGCGGTGACCGACACCGGCATCGGCATGGACGCGGCGACGCGCGCGCGGATCTTCGAGCCGTTCTTCACCACCAAGGGCCCCGACAAGGGCACGGGCCTGGGCCTCGCGACGGTGTTCGGCATCGTTCACCAGAGCGGCGGCACGATCTGGGTGTACAGCGAGCTCGACCGCGGCACGACGTTCAAGATCTACCTGCCGCGCGCCAAGCGGCGCTCCGACACCAGCAAGATCCCGGTGATCGGCGGCGCGCCGGTCGGTGGGAGCGAGACCATCCTGCTCGTCGAGGATGACGAGACGGTGCGCGTGCTCGTGCGCTCGATCCTGCGCCGCAATGGCTACAACGTGCTCGAGGCCCAGAACGGCGGCGAAGCATTCCTGGTCTGCGAGCAGTTCCCGGCGACGATCCACCTCCTGCTCACCGACGTGGTGATGCCGCGCATGAGCGGGCGCCAGGTCGCCGAGCGCCTGCTGCCGCTGCGCTCGCGGATGAAGGTCCTCTACATGTCGGGGTACACCAACGACGCCGTGATGCTGCACGGCGTGCTCGACTCCGGCGTGTCGTTCCTGCAGAAGCCGATCACGCCCGAGACCCTGCTGCGCAAGGTCCGCGCGGTGCTCGACAACGCCGACACGCCGCGCGCGGCGGCCGGGTAGGGCGAGCGGCCGCGCGATCAGCGTGGGCGGTCGGCGTTGAGCGCCTCGAGGAGCTTTCGGCGCGTGATCGGCTTGGCGACCAGCGCGCGCACCCCGAGGTCGCGGGCGCGCCGGCGGTGCTCGGGGTTGGCGCGCGACGTGATGATCACGATCGGCGTGGCCTTGAACCGCTCGTCCTTGCGCAGGTGGGCGATCAGGTCGAAGCCGCCGAGCTCGGGCATCTCGAGGTCGGTGACCACGAGATCGTAGCGGAGCTGGCGGGT
>DATIPJ010000273.1:0-2424 GCA_035472155.1 Kofleriaceae bacterium | reverse complement strand
ATGGCCACGGACTCCGGTTCTTGCTCCGTGTCACTGCTGCAGCCGTAGCCGGCGACCACGAAGATGATGACTGCGATCGCGCCCAACGGATGACGCGCGTGATGACTACCCATGTGATTCACCTTCCGTATGGGGCCGGCGATTGCACGGCGGATGCCGGAGCGAACGCTCCGGAAATCACCGCGGGAGCCCTCGAAAGGCACCGTTGCGCATGCGTTGTGACGTGGTTGCGCAACCGCTGATCCCGCGCTGCAGAGCTGGTGTGCAGCTGCATCCGTGCCGAGAGCGTGATCGTCCATCGGTCCGCGACAGCCGCAACAGCGGCCCCGGCCTGCGCTGCGACGACCCCGGACTGTGGTCCGCCGGCAGCTTGACGGTGGGCTTGAACAGCTGGTCGACGCCGCGAGCGTGTTCGCCCGCGGCGCCGTGAGAAACGAGCTACAACGGGAGCATGTCAGCGGGCAACGAGCGATGACCGGGATCGCCGACCTGGTGATCCACAACGCGCGGGTCATGACCTGCGATCCCCAGCGGCTCCATCTGGGGATCCTCGAGCACGGGGCGCTGGTCGTGTCGGGCGGGGCGATCGCGTGGGTCGGGCGCAGCGACGAGCGGCCGCGCGGCGAGCGCGAGCTCGATGCCGGCGGGCGGCTGGTGACGCCGGGGCTGGTCGATTGCCATACGCATGCGATCTTCGCCGGCGAGCGCGCGGGGGAGTTCGGCATGCGCGCGGCGGGCAAGTCGTACCTCGAGATCGCGCGCGCCGGCGGTGGGATCGCGGCGTCGCTCGGGCCGACGCGCGCTGCGAGCGATGGCGAGCTGATCGCGGCGCTGTCGGCGCGGCTCGACGCGGCGCTCGCCGGTGGGACGACGACGATCGAGGTGAAGAGCGGCTACGACCTGACGGTGGCGGGCGAGCTGCGGCTGCTCGCGTGCGTCGCTGCCGCGGCCGGGCGGCGGGGGCAGCGCGTGGTGCCCACGCTGCTCGCGCACCTGGTGCCGCCCGAGCGCGTGGCCGATCGCGCGGCGTTCGTGGCGGAGCTGTGCGAGCAGCTGATCCCGCGCGCCGCGCAGGTGCGGACCGCCGCGTCGGTCGACGTGTACTGCGACGAGGGCGCGTTCACGCTCGCCGAGAGCCGCGCGATCCTGGAGGCGGCGCGCGCGGCGGGGCTCGACGTCCGCGGCCACGCGGGGCAGTTCCGCGACCTCGGCGCCGCGGAGCTGCTCGGCGAGCTGGGTGGCCGGTCGGCGGATCACCTCGAGCAGGTGTCCGAGGCCGGCGCGGCGGCGCTGGCGCAGGCGGGGACGGTGGCGGTGATGCTGCCCGGGGCGTGCGTGCAGCTGCGGCTGCCGGTTCCGCCGATCGAGCGCCTGCGCCGCGCCGGGGTCGCGATGGCGGTGGCGACCGACCTCAACCCGGGCTCGAGCTTCTGCGAGACGCTGCCGATCCAGATGTGGCTGGCGACGACGCACTTCGGGATGACCGTCGACGAGGCGTGGCTCGGCGTCACCCGCCACGCGGCGCGTGCGCTCGGGGCCGATGCCGGCGCGCTCGTGCGCGGGGCGCGCGCGGACCTGATCGTCTGGGACTGCGACGACCCGGCGTACGTGCCGTACCGCTATGGCGCGGGGACGCGGCTGATCGACGCGATCTTCGTCGGCGGCGAGCGGCTGACCACGGCGCTGGCCCCGCTCGCGAGCTAGCTGAACACGCGGTCGATCTCGCGACGCAACCGCTCGGCGCGCACCGCGGACAGGATGCCATCGACGAGCGCGATCGTGAACAGGGCCTTGATCACGAGGCCCTGGCCGAGGGTGTCGCGCTCGGCGATCGCGAGCACGATATGGAGCGCCCAGAACAGCGCGAGCGCAAGCACGCAGCACAGCACCGGGCGAACCTGGGCGAACCACCACAGCGCGAGGAAGCACGCGAGCAGGACGGCGTCGTAGATCGTGAGCCGGGTGCGCCACGCCGGGTCGACGAGGCCGTCCCACCAGATGTAGAGCACGAACATCTCGACCCCGAAGCTGAGCAGGCCCACGGCGAGGATCCAGCCTCGTGCGCGGCGCAGCTTGCGGGTGAGCTCGGCGCGCTTGTCCATCGCCGCCTGCGATCTGCGCAGACTCTCCGGGTTGACGCAAGGCGCAACGCGGCGGGGCTGGACAGATGTCAAAGTGATATCACATTGACAGCATCCTGTTCGGAGGCACTCGATGGCGATGAAAGAACGCGAAGCGATCTCGAGCTCGGGCTGGCTGGCGATCGTGCTCGGCCTGGGCTCCCTGGCGGTTGCGGTCTATGCAGTGGCGCAGGTCCGGCATCATCAGCAAGATCCGCTGCCGTACGTCGTCGCGGGTGGGGCGCTGTTCCTGCGGGGCGTGATCGTCTTGCGCGGCAACTTCGTGGTCGGCCCCAACGAGGCC
>DATIPJ010000272.1:0-2336 GCA_035472155.1 Kofleriaceae bacterium | reverse complement strand
CACCTCGCTCATCGAGCCGCAGCGGTCGTCGAGCTTGGGCTCGAGGCAGCTCGCGATCAGCTGCGACAGCGAGCGCGGTAGCGCCGCGAGCTCGCCCGCCGGCGTGGGCGTGTGGTGCAGGATCTGGTGGGCGAGCTGTGGGAACTCCTCGCCCTTGAACGGCGCCTGACCGGTGGTCGCGCGATACAGCATCACGCCCATCGCCCACACGTCGCAGCGCGCATCGACCGGCAGCCCGGAGATCTGCTCCGGGCTCATGTACTGCGGCGTGCCGATCACCGAGCCATCGAGTGTCAGGCCCATGATCGCACCGGCACCGCGCAGCTGCGCGATACCGAAGTCGAGCAGCTTGATGTAATAGGGATTGTTCTCCCGTGCGATCACGAACACGTTGGCCGGCTTGAGGTCGCGGTGCACGACCTGCTTGGCGTGCGCCGACGCCAGCGCCCGGGCGATCTGCCCGAACACGTGCAGCACGAGCGGGATCTGCATCGGCCGCCGCCGGCGCATCACCTCGTCGAGCGTCTCGCCCTCGAGGTACTCCATGACGAAGTACACGGCGCCGCTCGTGCCATCGCCGTAGTCGTAGACACTGACGATGTTCTGGTGATCGATCAGGTTGACCGCGCGGGCCTCGTTGAGGAACCGCGCGACCACCTGGTCATGCCGCGCCAGCTCGGACCGCAGCATCTTGATCGCTGATCGGCGGTTCAGCACCTCGTGGGTCGCCTCGTAGACGAACCCCATGCCGCCATCGCCGATCATCCGCTCGATCCGGTACGCGCCGAGCCGGGTGTCCTTGGGCAGGGTCACCACCGTGTGCGCGGGCGCTCCATCCTCGGGGCACTGCGTGAGCTCGGCGCTGAGCAATCTCCTGCACGACGTGCACACCCGCATTGCCGCTGCACACGCTAACCGACTACCACCGACCACACAAGCCGATACACCGGGGCGCCAACCGTGACAAAATCCTATTGATCCGTACTGGCAAGAATCGATATCGCTGCGACGGGCAGTCGCACCCTGCTCGCGCGTGTAGTGCCGCGCATTGATGCGCAGGTGGTCAGACAGCAGAGGCGGCAGCGAAAACTACAGTGGATGCGCACACTGCACGATAACGTCAGACAACGCGATTGACGGTCGAGCGACATCTCTACTAGAAGTAGAGTGCGATGCGCGGGGTGATGCGTACTTGCATTGTGTGTGTAGGTGTGGCGTGCACCACCACGGCGGTGGCGGCGCCAGCCGGCAACCCGCGCGAGAAGTACAAGCTCGCGACCCAGCTCGACGAGAGCGGCGATCCCGAGAAGGCGCTCCCCGTCATCGACGAAGGCCTCGCGGCCGCGCCCCGCGACCTCCCGTTGCTCCAGCTCAAGGGCGCTGTGCTGCTCAAGCTGCGCGATTTCTCCGGCGCCATCGCCGCCTACCAGGCGTACATCGCTGCCGGCGCGACCGGTCAGAACCGCGTCGAGGCGCAGAAGATCATTCGCGCCCTGAGCGCGGCGCCCTCGACGTTCCTCGAGATCACGGCCGCCAGCGGCCCGACGACGATCTTCCTCGACACCAAGACGCAGGGCGTGTTCTGCACCGCCACGCCGTCGTGCAACCGCTCGGTGCTGCCGGGCGATTACAAGGTGATCGCCGAGCGGCCCGGGTTCGAGCGCTGGACCGGGCGAGTCACAGTGGAGAGAGACAAGACCGCCAAGCTCGACGTGGCGCTGGTCGAGAAGCCATCGCAGCTCACCGTACGCGTCACGCCGGCCGACGCGCAGGTTCGCGTCGGCGACGAGGACTATCGCGGGCCGATGGTCGTCCCCGCGGGGGTCCATCCGGTGTCGGCGCACCTGACCGGCTTCGTCGATGCGCATCTCGAGGCCATCGCGCACGAGGGCAAGCCGATCGAGCTCGCGGTGACGCTCACGGCGCTGGTGCCGCTCCGCGTCGAGCCCGCGGTCGCCACGCTCCAGCTCGACAACGGCCAGCCTATCGCGGCCCAGGACGGCGGCATCGCGCTGCCGCCCGGCAAGCATGTGGTGGTCGGCCGCGCCCAGGGCTTTCATGACCGGCGCGTCGAAGTGCCAGCCGAGCGCCCGGACGGCTACAAGCTCGAGATCGTCCTCGAGCGCATGGTGCCGCCGCCACCGCCACCGCCTCCGCCGCCGTTCCCGACGCAGCGCAAGCTCGCGATTGGCGCCGCCGGGCTGGGCGCAGTGAGCCTCATCGTCGGGGGCTTCCTGTGGGACGACGCGAACCGCTACGACGACAACGCGAACAAGCTGTGCCGACCGTCCGCCGGGCCGTGCCGCGATCAGGACGCCGTCGAAGCGCAGGGCATA
>DATIPJ010000271.1:0-12637 GCA_035472155.1 Kofleriaceae bacterium | reverse complement strand
CGATCGCGGCCTGTACAAGACCGCCGACGGCGGCAAGACCTGGACGCTCGTGCTCAAGGGCGGCAACGCCTCGACTGGCTGCTCGAGCGTCACGATGGATCCCAAGAACCCCGACGTGCTGATCGCGGGCATGTGGGACTTCCGCCGCAAGGGCTGGACGTTCCGCTCGGGCGGCGATGGGCCCAACGCGGTGAGCGCAAGCGGCATGTATCGCTCGACCGACGCCGGGCGGACCTGGACGTCGATCGCGGCGAGCAAGGGCCTTCCGCCGGGCCCGTGGGGCCGGGTCGAGGTCGTCTACGCACCGTCGGACGCGCGCATCGTGTATGCGCTCGTCGAGTCGAAGGCCTCGGCGCTGTTCCGCTCGTCGGACGGCGGCGTCACCTGGGAGCAGCGCGACGCCAGCCAGTTCATGGTGTGGCGGCCGTTCTACTTCGCGCGCCTGATCGTCGACCCGACCAACCCCAACCGGCTGTTCAAGCCCGACGGTGGCCTCATCGTCAGCGAGGACGGCGGGCGCAGCTTCGCCAACTCCGGCGGCGGCTCGCACGGCGACTGGCACGACCTCTGGATCGAGCCGACCAACCCCAAGCACGTGATCGGCGGCGACGACGGCGGGCTGTGGCTGTCGTACGACGGCGGCAACCGCTGGTGGAAGGGCGGCAACCTTCCGATCTCGCAGTTCTATCACGTCACCGTCGACAACAAGGATCCCTACCAGGTCTACGGGGGCCTGCAGGACAACAGCTCGTGGGTCGGCGACTCGTCGTATCCGGGCGGTGTCACCAACTCGCGGTGGGAGAACCTCTTTGGCGGCGACGGATTCTGGACGATTCCGGATCCGAGCGACCCGGACTACGTCTATGCCGAGTCGCAAGGCGGCCACATCGGCCGGGTCAACCGCAAGACGCTGGTGCAGCGCGACATCCAGCCCAAGGCCGGCTACCACGAGAAGCTGCGCTTCAACTGGAACACGCCGATCCACGCCAGCGCGACGCAGAAGGGCACGATCTACATCGGCGCGCAGTTCCTGTTCCGCTCGCGCGATCGCGGCGACAGCTGGGAGCGCGTGTCGCCCGACCTCACGACCAACGATCCCGACAAGCAGAAGCAGGAGCAGTCGGGCGGCGTCACCGTCGATAACTCGTCGGCCGAGATGCACACGACGATCTATGCGATCAGCGAGTCGCCCAGGAATGCCAACGTCATCTGGGTCGGCACCGACGACGGCAACGTGCAGCTGTCGCGCGACGGTGCCAAGACGTGGACCAACGTCGTCGGCAACGTGCCCGGGCTGCCGAAGGCGTCGTGGGTCAGCTGGGTCGAGGCCAGCCGGTTCGATCCGGCCGTCGCCTACGCGGCGTTCGATCGCCACGCCGAGGGCGACATGACGCCGTGGGTCTACCGCACCGGCGATTACGGCAAGACGTGGACGCGGATCGTCGGCCCCGACAAGGGCGTGAAGGGCTACGCCCACACGATCAAGGAGGACACGGTCAAGAAGGACCTGCTGTTCTGCGGCACCGAGCTGGGGCTGTGGATCTCCCTCGACGGCGGCGCGCGCTGGGCGCAGTTCAAGGGCGGCGACTTCCCCAACGTCGCGGTCCGCGAGGTCCAGATCCAGCCGCGCGATGGCGACCTGGTGATCGCGACGCACGGCCGCGGCATCTGGATCATCGACGACCTGACGCCGCTGCGCGCGCTGACCGACGAATCGCTGCAGAAGTCGACCGCGTTCCTGCCGGTCCGCCCGGTCCAGCAGCGCCTGCAGGGCAACGGTGGCTGGCCCGAGGGCGACGCGTCGTTCAGCGGCGACCCGGGGTCGGGCGGCGTGCAGCTCACCTACTACCTGCGCTCGCGGCCGGTCTATGGGCTCATCAAGCTCGAGGTGCTCGACCCCGCCGGCAAGCTGGTCGACACGATCACGCCGAGCAAGCGGCGCGGTATCAACCGCGTGACGTGGACGATGCGGCTCAAGCCGCCCAAGGTACCGCGCGCCGCGCAGGTCGCGTTCAATGCGTCGCAGGGGCCGCGCGTGGTGCCCGGCACGTACACGATCCGGCTGACCCGCGGCGCCGAGGTCACCGAGACCAAGATCGCCCTCGGGCTCGATCGCCGCGCGCCGTTCAGCGTGGCCGACCGCAAGGCGCAGTTCGACGCCACGATGAAGGCGCACGCGCTGTTCGGCGACATGACCAAGCTCGCCGGGCGGATCGACGGCGCGCGCGAGGCGGTCCGCGAGCGCATCAAGGGCCTCCCCGAGGGCGACGCGCTCGGCAAGAAGCTGCGCGAGCTCGGCGACAAGATCGAGGCCGCGAAGAAGCAGATCGTCGCGACCACCGAGGGCGGTGCGATCACCGGCGAGGAGCGCATCCGCGAGCACCTCGATGCGCTGTACGGCGCGCTCAACGGCTGGGAGGGCCGGCCGGCGCGCTACCTGATCGAGCGGACCGAGGTGCTGCGCCGCGAGCTGGCCGACGTGCAGAAGACGGTCGATGTCCTGCTCACCAAGGATGCGCGGGCGCTCGACGACGAGCTCAAGCAGTGGAAGCTCGAGCCGCTGCCGCAGCTGAGCGCGCTCGAGCGCGACGACGACGAGGAAGGCGTGCCCGACGCGCTCGCCTGGGAGTGCATCGCCAGCCACGGCCGCGACTGCCAGAGCGAGGAGGCGGCCGCGACCCGTCGAGGCGAGCGCGACTGAAGCGACTACGGGGCAAGCTGCCCCGTGACCCCGTGCACACCGTGTGCAGCGGCGATTCACGTATGCTGCGCACATGAAGCTCGCCACAGCGTCGGTCTCCTGCCTGATCGCAGCGATGTCGTGGATGGGGTGCGGCGTCGATTCGATGTCAACGCCCGATCCCGAGGAGGAGGGCGGCCCGGCGACCGAGGTCTCCGGGCACATCGCCGCGAGCACGTCGTGGCAGGACACGATCCGCATCACGGCCAGCGTGACGATCGACGCCGGCGCGACGGTGACGGTCATGCCCGGCACGAAGATCGCCGTGACGACCAGCAAGGGCGTTGCGATCAACGTGCTGGGCACGCTCGATATCCAGGGCACCAAGGCGAGCCCGGCGGTGATCCGGCCCGCGGTCGCCGGCGAGTTCTGGTCCGATACCTCGGTCGCGCAGGGCGGCACAATGAAGGCGAGCTACCTCGTGCAGACCGGCGGCGGCATCTCGATCGCTGCGGGCGGCAAGGTCACCCTCGTCGATAGCCAGATGTCGCATTCTCCCGGCGACTTCCTCGTGATGTCGGGCGGCACGCTCGATATGTCGTACTCGCAGATCGGCGTCGAGCTCGGCCAGCGCGACACCACGCATTGCGATCTCCACGTCGCCGGTCCGGTGACGCTGAAGGTCACGCACTCGAACATCAGCACCTCGGTGTTCGGCATCATGTTCTACGGCGGCATCAACGCCGACTTCACGTACGACAACTGGTTCGGCAACGGGACCGACATCGAGCTCGCCGAGACGCCGGTGAAGGGCGACTTCAGCCAGGGTTACTTCGCCAGCGGCGCGCCGACCGGCAACGGCATCACTGCGACCAACCTGGCAACCTCGCGCATCGCCGACGCCGGCGTGCGATAAGGCGAACCGCGCGAGCCGACCATCCGGCCGGCGGGGCTTGTGCCCGCATGGCGTCAGTGGTTCGATCGGAGAGCTATGGGTTGCCTGTGCTGTGGTGCCGCGCCGGAGGTGGGCGCCCTGTGCCGTCACTGCGCGCTCGAGGTCTCTCCGTGCGAAGGGCTGATCGCCGATCACCTGCGCTCGAGCACGGAGCCTACCGATGCGGAGGCGTGGCTGGTCGATGGCTTCGGCGGCGCCCATGCCATCGGGACGCGGGCGGTGATCGGCCGCAATCACGGCGGCGACCTGATGGTGCTGGCGAGCTCGGTATCGCGCGAGCACGCCGAGCTGCGGCGCGCCGAGACCGGCTGGACGATCCGCGACCTCGGCAGCCGCAATGGCACCTTCGTCGATGGCGCGCGCTGCCAGGGCCGAGCTCCGCTGCCCGGACGCGCAGTGCTCAAGGTCGGCGATGTGGCGCTGTGGTTCCTCGCCGAGGTCGCCGAGGAGCCGACCCGCTCCCCGGTGATGGCGACCGGTAGCGCCGGCGGCGGGCTCGTGCGCTATCAGCTGCTGCGTGGTGATGCAGAGCTGTGCATCGTGGGCGGCGATAGCGCGGCCGCGGGTGGCGCGCTCCTCTCGCGCGCCGCCGGCGTGGAGATCTGGTCCGAGCGGGCGCTGCCGCCCCTGGAGTTCCAGCTGTTGCGCGCGCTGTGCGCCCGAGCGCACGAAGAGGCCGCGCTTCCTTCTGCGGTGCGCGGCTGCGTGGCTACCAAGCAGCTCGCGCGCGAGTTACCCTTTCAATCGAAATACGCCAACGAGGAGAACGTGCGTCAGGTTGTGCGCCGTTTGCGCAACGTTCTGTCCGAGGTCGGCGCCGGCGGAGTGCTCTCGGTCGCTCCGGGTCGTGGCTATTACATCGCGTGCGAAGTCACGATTGGCGATGGCGCGAGCTCACGATAGAGCTGCCGCGTAAAACGGCGCCGGTGACATCCGGAGTTGCGTATTCCAAACATCCTGAGATTCAGAGTCTCGTGCCGTACATTACGGCTACCGACGATGATGTGATGAGCCTGCCGCTGGCAGTTTCTTCGGGTAGCGGTAGGGGGATCGATCGTTGCGCGTTTGCGTCGCCACGAGCACCACAGCAACGATTTGGGCTTGTATATTCGTCTGCGCGTGTGATTCCATTGTAGGGCTATGGCCTGTATGTGCTGTGGTGTAACGCTGGAGGCAGGTCTGTTGTGCAGGTCCTGTGCGTTTGCTGTGGCGCCGTGCGAAGGCCTGATTCCAGAGCACATTCGCTCGAGGGTCGAGGCTGCGAAAGCGCTGGCCTGGGTCATCGACGGGTTCGGCGGGGCCCACGCGGTCGGAGCGACCTCGGGCATCGGGCGCAGCCAGGATGGCGATCTGGTCGTGCTCGCCAGCTCGGTGTCGCGCGAGCACGCGCAGCTGCGCCAGAACGGCGTGGGCTGGACCGTTCGCGATCTCGGTAGCCGCAACGGCACGTTCGTCGACGGCATCCGCACCGAGGGCGAGGTCGCGCTGCCGTTTCGCACCGTGCTCAAGCTGGGCGACGTCGCGCTGTGGTTCGTGCCCAAGGTGCACCAGCCGCTGCCGGTCCGGCCCGAGATGGGCACCGGCGGGATGTACAGCGGACTGGTGCGCTACCAGCTGGTGCACGGCAACGCCGAGCTGTGCATCGTCGCGGGCAACGACACCGAGACCGGCGGGGCGCTGTTGTGGCGCTCGGTCGGCGCCGAGGCCTGGTCCGAGCGCCGGCTCGCGCCGCTCGAGTTCCAGCTGCTGCGTGCGCTGCTCGCGCGCGCGTTCATCGAGTCGGCGTCGCCGTCGACGGTGCGCGGCTGCCTGCCGTCCAAGCAGCTGGCGCGCGAGCTGCCGTTCCAGTCCAAGTACGCCAACCAGGAGAACGTGCGCCAGATCGTGCTGCGCGTGCGCACCGTCCTCGCCGACGTCGGCGCCGACGGCGTGCTCGCGATCGCGCCGGGCCGCGGCTACTACCTCGCGACCAAGGTCACGGCGACCGTCGTCGATCGCCACTGAACGCAACCTCGGCGCGCCAGGCGGCGCTCACCTTCGCGAGCCGAGGTCGACCGTCACGGTGAGGGTCGGCGCCGCGCTCACGGCCGCGCTGTCATCCTGCGTGCGCCGGAACTGCTCCCACCACGCGGTGGCGTCGGCCCGGCTCCAGTCGTGCGCCGGCGGTAGCGCCTCGAGCGCCTCGGCGAGCGCGCCCGCCGATGGGTGGCGATCCGCCGCGCGCTTGGCCAGGCACCGCATCAGGATCGCCTCGAGCTCGGGCGCGATCGCGGCGCCGTGCTCCGACGGCGGCGTGGGCGCGCGGGTCACGTGCTGGACGCAGACGTCGAGCGGCGTGGCGCCCTCGAACAGCTTCTTGCCGGTGACCAGGAAGTAGCCGACCGCGCCGAGCGCGTAGAGATCGACCGCATGCGTGATGCGATCCGGATCGGTCACCGCCTCGGGCGCGACGTAGGCCGGCGTGCCGAGCACGACCTGGGTCGGCACGGCCGCGTCGCGCGTGATCTCCTTGACCAGGCCGAAGTCGACGACCTTGGCGACATCGAGCACGGTGCCGCGCTCGCACAGCAGGATGTTCGCCGGCTTGATGTCGCGATGGATCAGCCCGGCGGCGTGCGCCTCCTGCAGCGCGCCGCACACCTGGATGAGGATGTGGACGACGCGACCCGACGGCTGCGGGCCGAAGCCGCGGACCAGGTGCTCGAGATCGATCCCGCCGAGGTACTCCATCGCGTAGTAGAAGACGCCGTCGTGGCTGCGCCCGTAGTCGAACACCGCGACGGTGTTGGGGTGGGTGAGCTGGCTCATGTGGCGGACCTCGCGCTCGAAGCGATCGAGGTTGTCGGCGCCGACCTGGTCGGGCAGCAGCAGCTTGATCGCGGTGGGGCGGCGGAGCAGGGCGTGGTGCGCGCGATAGACCGCGCCGTTGCCGCCCTCGCCGATCTTGCGCTCGAGCGTGTACTGGCCGAGCTGCATCGCCTCGGAGACCTGGCGGCGCAGACCGTAGATGATGTCCGAGCCGACCGAGGCCAAGAGGATCGGCACCACGCCGAGCACGAGCGCGCCGACGACGAACGCGGGCGACGGCAGCTCCTGCGTGGTCACCACCCCGAGCACCACGGCGGCCGACCACACCGGTACGAACACCAGCGTCGAGATGACCGCCGTGCGCCGGCCGCTGCTCGGCACCACGATGGCGCGCATGAACACGGTGAACGCGACGTACATGAGCGTGCAGTAGCCGGCCGGTCGCAGATCCTTGGCAAGCAGCGCGCTGGTCGCGAACGCGCTGCCGATCCCAGTGGCGTAGAGCACGTCGAGCCAGTACAGCGCGCGCACCGAGAGCGTTCGCCGCACGAGCAGCACGCGCCAGAGCAGCGCCATCACGCAGAGCAGGGCGATCGCGCCGCCGGAGATCACGTCGTTGTAGAGCGGCTCGACGCCCGGATAGATCTGGTACATCGCGGTCAGGAACACGAGCAGCGCGACGATGCTCCAGAACATCAGCTTCGAGAACAGCGTCATGCGCGCCTGCAGATAGGCGCGCGCGTCGTCCTCCGACGACGACGATCCGGACCGCCAGAGCACGGCGCGCGAGCGCGGAGGCTTGCGGCGAGCTCTCCCGGGATTTGCCACGACGTTCACCGTACGGACCTTGCCACGCGGCAGCGTGCGGCGATCACGCGCATCTCACGGCGCTGTCCTGGCCGTTTCACGTGGTCGGACCTCAAAACTGTCGCATGTTGCGCCGGATCGCCCTGCTGCTCGCGCTGCTCGCGCTGCTCGTGGCGCCGGGCGTGGCGGCGAGCGAGCCGGCGGCCGAACCGGCGGACACGCCGCCGCGCCAGCCGAGCGCAGCGCTGGGCTCGCTGTTCCGCTGGCCGTTTCACAGCGCGCGGCTGTTCGCGATGCCGTCGGCCGATGTCGTCGGCGCCTATGTCCTGAGCCTCTCGGGCGACGGCAGCCTCTTGCAACAGCCCGGGGTGCTGACCTCGGCCGGCGTGCTCGCGATCGGCTTTGGCGACATCGCGCAGCTCGAATATCGCCACACCGAGGCGATCGGCGTCACCGGGCTCGACGCGCCGGTGCCCGCGGTCGGCGTGCAGCTCAAGATCCCGATCCCCGAGCGCTCGGGCGTCCCGGCGATCGGCGTCGCGTTCCGGCTCGGCGTGCCGCGCGTCGAGACGCTCGGCGGCGCGCCGGTCACCGAGACCGTCACCGACCTCTACGTCGTCGGGCGCCTGCGGTTCGCGAGCCTGTCGTGGCTGACCCTGCACGGCGGTACGCGGATCTCGAGCGTCAAGGCCGCGCCGGAGGATCCGATGCTGGCGCGCCGGCGGACGCTGTGGCTGCCGACCGCGGGCTACGAGCTCGCGATGAACGCACGCGCGCGGATCATCGGCGAGATCGCGTTCGCGCCGCAGTTCCAGTGGATGCCGGATCGCCAGCCGGCGATCGGGATGGGCGTGCTGGGGCGGCTCGGCATGCGCTGGCGGATCCTGCCGTCGGTCATCCTCGACGGCAGCCTGGGGTATCAAGTCGACGATGCCGCGCCGACCGAGGGGTTCGACGCGGTGGTGACCTGGGACATCCGGCTCGGTGCCGAGGTGTTCGTGCCCTGGGGCGCGCTGGCCTGCCGCGCCGTGGGGGCGTTCTGTGAGTAGCGCGGGCGCGGAGATGCCATGAAGCGAGTCCCTGCACTGACCGTTGCGGCACTGATCGTCGCGGCGCTGATCGTCGCGACCGCGATGGCGACCGACGCACGCGCACAACCGGCACCGACGGCGCCGCCGCCGCCACCGACGAGCCCGGTGAATCCGTACGGCCTGCCGCCGACCCCGCGGCAGCCGATCGACTTTCCCGAGGTGCTCACCACGCCGACCGGGTGGCTGTTGCCCGCGGCGGTGCTCTACTCGAAGAACGCGGTCGACACCGGCGGCGGCGTCACGAGCGATACGCGGGTCGGCCTCGGCGATGTCGCCGAGTTCGGCGTCGCGACCACCGACCAGGTGCGCGAGCACAACACGCTCGAGGACAAGCCCGAGCGGATCCAGCCCTACATCACGGCGTCGTTTCGGCTCGGCGTATCGGAGAACCGGCTGTTCGAGCATCAGCCGGGCGTCACGCTCGGGTTTCGCAAGTCCTTCGAGCGAAAGCACAGCGGCTTCAAGAGCCGGATCGCCGAGCTGACGCTGGTGGCGAGCAAGCACCTGGGCCCGCGCGCCGCGATGCACGTCGGCGGCTCGCTGTGGGACGCCTCGCTGCAGTCGACCGCCGAGGTCGGGCCCGACGAGGAGCCGCCGCCCGAGGTCACGCTGCACGGCCACGGTCGCGCGCGCCAGCTCCGCGCGTTCGGCGGTCTCGAGGCCCGGCCGCTGCCCCGCTCGTCGATCCTGATCGACCTCGGGTGGGGGCCCGAGTTCTGCTACGCGTGCGCCGACGAGGACAAGATCCGGCTGCGGCCCGAGCTGTCGTGGGGCGTGCGCTACGAGGTCGCGTACTTCATGCACCTCGAGTCGGGTGTCCGCGTTCCGGACATCGGCAACTTCAACCTGCTCGATGCCCAGATCTTCGGCCAGGTCACGTTCACCTCGTACGCGCTGCGCACGGCGGTGGACAGCCTGAAGTAGATGCGACGGGTGATCGCGATCACCGCGACGACCGCGAGCCTGTTCGCGGCCATCGCGGCGGGGACCGCTCGACCTTGTGCGGCCGACCCGCTGGGCGCGCGCGTGCTCACCGCGCCGACCGCGTGGATCCCCCCGGCGGGCGCGGCGGCGGTGATGCTCGGCGTCGATCACCGCGGGGACGGCGCGGCGATCGCCAGCTATGGCCTCGGGCAGCTCGCCGAGATCGAGCTCGGCAGCGACACCGACCTCGCCGCGAGCGCCGAAGGCTCGGCGCGGCCCACGCCGCTCGTCGTCGGCCGCGCGGCGTTCCGGATCGGCGCGCCGCAGGACGCGTGGCTGCGCGGCATGCCGGCGCTCGCGCTCGGCGTGCGCACGGTGTTCACCGCGCGCGGCCACGATGTCCACGCGCCGCGCGCGAGTGACGCCTACCTGGTCGCGAGCCGCGACCTCGGCGTGGTGCGCCTGCACGGCGGCGTCGATGCGATCGCCGCGGGCATCGGGGCGCTGCGCAGCGCGCCGCGGCTCAGACCGCTCGCCGGCCTCGAGCTTCACCCGCCCATGTACCCGCGATCGAGCCTCCTGACGGACGTCGCCTGGCAGCCGCGGCTGGCGCCCGGCCGCGGCTCGACGCTGGGCTGGGTGGTCGGCATCGGCGTGCGATATCAGGCGTTCTCGTGGGCCTCGGTCGAGCTCGCGGTGCGCGCGCGTCAGGGCGATGACCTCGGCGCGAGCACGGTGCTCGTCCGCGTCAATGCCGTCGGGGGCATCGCCCGGCGATAGCGCGATCTCGCCCGCCCAGCCTTGAGCGCGGCGCCGCGGCCTACTACGCTCCTCGGGATGCACGGGGGCATCGAGTGGCTTGTGGACGCAACCGGATGCGTCCCCGCGAAGCTGCGCGACCGCGCCGCGGTGCTCCGCCTGCTCGACCGCATCGTGGCCGCGATGGACCTGCGCGTCGTCTCGACGGCGGTTCACGTGTTCCCCGGTGCCGGCGGCATCACCGCGATGTACCTGCTCGCCGAGTCGCACCTCACGATCCATACGTTCCCCGAGAGCGGGGCCGCGACGCTCAATGCCTACTGCTGCACGCGGCGCACGCCGGCGGCGTGGCGCGCGCTGTTCGCCGACGAGCTCGGCGCGCAGGGCGTCACGGCGAGCGAGCACGCGCGAGGCCGCGCATGAAGGTCGCCTGCCCGACGTGCGGCGCCGAGGTCGAGTTCCGCTACGACGACTCGTTCGTGCGCGTGTGCGGCCACTGCCGCTCGGCGGTGGTGCGCACCGATCGCGGCGCCGAGACGCTCGGTCGGTTCGCGGACCTCATGCCGATCGACTCGCCGCTGCGCCTGTTCTCCGAGGGGCGCTACGGCACGACCGGGTTCCTGCTGGTCGGCATGGCGCAGCTCCGCCACGCCTCGGGCGGCGTGTGGCAGGAGTGGTACGCCAAGCTCGACGGCGGGCAGTGGGCGTGGATCTCCGAGGCGCAGGGCCGGCTGTACTTCACGTTCGAGCGGCCCGACGTGCCCGTGCCGTCGATCGCCGCGCTCGCGCCCGGCACGCCGCTCGGGCTCGCCGGCGGCGCGTTCACCGTGTCGGAGCGCGGCACCGCGACCTATGTCTCGGCGCTCGGCGAGATTCCGTATCGCCTGGTCCCGATGTCGACCTTCCAGTTCGCCGATCTGTCCGACGGCCGCGGCGGGTTCGCGACGATCGACTACGGCGACGGCAGCGAGGCGCCCGCGGTCTACCTCGGCTACCAGGTCTCGCCCAGCGACCTCGGGCTGTCCGGCGGCGAGGCCCCGGAGGCGGCGCCCGCGCGCCCGGCGGCCGGTGCGCGGCTGGCGTGTCCCAACTGCAACGGCTCGCTCGAGCTGCGCGCGCCCGATCAGACGCTGCGCATCGCGTGTCCGTACTGCGGCAGCCTGGTCAACGTCGAGGGCGGCGCGCTGCAGATCATCGCGCAGCAGGCCAAGAAGCCGGAGCTGGCGATCCCGCTCGGCGCCACCGGCAAGTTCCTCGACGGCGAGATGACGGTGATCGGCTTCGTCGGCCGCAGCGCGTACCTCGACGACATGTGGTGGCCGTTCGAGGAGTACCTGCTGTACGCACCCGCCGTCGGGTTCCGCTGGCTGGTGTGCTCCGACGGCCACTGGAGCTACGTGCAGCCGGTCGCCACCGGCGCGGTGTCGACGGGCGTCGGCGCGCGCTACGACGATGTGTACTTCAAGCGCTTCCAGAACGCGGTGCTTCGCGTCGACAGCGTGCTCGGCGAGCTGTACTGGCGCGTCCAGACGGGTGAGCGCGTCAACGCCGAGGACTACATCGCGCCGCCGGCCATGCTGTCGCGCGAGGTCAGCGCGGACGAGCAGAACTGGTCGCTCTCGACGTACATGACGCGCGATCAGGTGTGCGCTGCGTTCGGCAAGCCGCTGAAGCTGCTGCCCACGATCGGCGTCGCACCCAACCAGCCCTACGGCGGCGGCATCGGCAAGGTCTGGGCGCTGGTCACGGCCGCGTTCTTCGCCGTCGGCATCGCCAAGTGCGCGAGCGCACCGGATCGCCAGCAGCTGCACCAGAGCTTCTCGGTCCCCAAGGCCGCCGCCGCGCCGGCGGCCACCGACCCGCTCGCGGCGGGCAGCGCCGCCAGCGAGCCCGCGGGCACGGTGATGTTCTCCGAGAAGTTCCAGCTCGAGGGCGGCCGCAACGTCGCGTTCGAGCTGCGTGCGCCACTGAACAACAACTGGCTCTACGCCGCGCTCGACCTGGTCAACGACGATACCGGTAGCGTGGTCAGCATCGACAAGTCGATCGAGTACTACTCGGGCTACGACTCCGACGGCTCGTGGAGCGAGGGCTCGAGGAGCGCCGACGGCGTGATCGGCCCGGTCCAGGCCGGCACCTACGTGCTTCGCGTGGAGGCGCAGCAGGGCGGCACCGGCGATGGCCTGAGCGCGAGCGGCGCCGTCGACCTCGACGTCACGATCCGCCAGGGCGTGTTCCGCGCGGCGTGGTTCTGGATGTTCTTCGGTATCCTGATGATCCCGTTCGCGATCGTCTCGTGGCACGCCGCGGGTTTCCGCAAGCGGCGCTGGGAGAACAGCAACATCGGCTCGCGCTCGACCCCGAGCGACGACGACGACGACGATTCGTCCGGAGGCAGCGATGACGACTGACCGACCACCGCCACCCCCTGGACCCCCACCCGGCGGCGCAGCGCCCGATCGCCCGCCCGTGCCGCGCCCGCGCCTGGCCAAGGGCGCGATCGCGCTCGCGGTGATCGGCGCGCTCGGCGTCGCCGGCTACTCGGGCATGGCGTACAGCGACTACGAGCCCGGCTCTCCTGCACGCGACGAGATTCCGGCGAGCGTGCGGTCG
>DATIPJ010000270.1:0-5596 GCA_035472155.1 Kofleriaceae bacterium | reverse complement strand
TTTACAGTCACAGCGCGGCGGTTCTGGCTCCATGCGAGATGCTCGCCGGGCGGCGCCCGCACCGCGCGAACACCGTCGAGGAGATGTTCACCGCGCTGGTCCGCGGCCAGCCCGATCCGATCCGCGTGGCCCTGCCGAGCGCCACGCCCGACATCGAGGCGTTCTTCGCGCGTGCGCTCGAGCGCGAGCCGGAGCGGCGGTTCGCCACCGCCGCCGAGATGGCGGTCGCGCTCGCCCGGCTGCCGCTCGCCGTCTCGGCGCCGGTCGCGCCACGGCCCGCGACGGGCAACGTCACCATGGTGACCGGGATGACGTCCGCACCGGCGACCGGGTACAGCGCCCCGGCGACGCCGTACTCGATGGGGCAGCCCGCGCCCGCCGCACCGCATGCGATGGCGCCTGCGATCGCGCAGCCGATGCCGCCCCCGATGGGGCAGTCGGCGCCCGTTGCGCCGGGGATTCCGAACACGCCGGGCCAATCGCCGGCGCGCTTGCTCACGCCCTTTGTGGCGACGCCGGCGCTCGCGGGCGCGCTACCGGATCAGCCACTGCCGCACGCGCCGCTGCCGCACACGCCGCTGCCGCCCATGCCGCCGATGCCGCTTCCACCTCCGCAGGCCGTGCCGAGCTACGCGCGGTCCGCGGTCGGCCCGCCGCCGACGACGGGAACCATCGCGACCATCTCGCGAACGATCGAGACGCCGCCTGCGCGACCGCGGCACCGCTTCGGCCTCGTGCTTGCCGCCGTCGGGGCCATCGCGTTCGGTGCGACGGTGGTCGTGGTGGCGACGCGTGGTGGGCATCCTGAATCGCCGCCGGTGGTGGCGCAGTCGCCGGCGGTGGCGCAGCCAGCGGCCGCTGCGCAGACAACGCCACCGCCATCGCCCGCTCCGCAGCACGAGCTGCCTCCGACGCCGGAGCCTGTCCCGGCCGCACCGGCAGCGACCGTGCAGCGCACGCATCCGAAATCACCGACGACGGCGAAGGCCCCGCGAGGCCGACATGCGGATCCGCCGCCCAAGGCGCCTGCGAGCGCGCCCGCGGTCCCTGCCGCTGCATCGCCTGCGTCGCCGACCAGGCCATGGCTCGCGTTTGAGCCTGCGGCTTCGCCCGCCGCATCGCCTGCGGCTGCGCCCGCAGTCGCGCCGGCGGCTGCGCAGCAGGCCGATGTCTGCACCGCCGGCTGCAAGATGCTGGCGGGGTGTCGCCTCGGATCGGCGTCGTGCGAGGCCGACTGCGCGCAGAACCGGACGCTGCACAACTGTCTGCAGCTGGCGGCGAACGACTGCACGCGCTTTGCGTCGTGCTGGTTCGGCACGTCGTGCAAGGTGACGCCGCGCGGCACGCACAGCTGCTCGGAGGCGATGGACTGCGAGGCGCGCTGTCGCAACGACCAGTCGTGCATCTGCGGCTGCGTCGGCGGGCTGTCGCCGGCGCACGCGGTGGCGCTGCTGGCGTACAACGGCTGCGCGCTCGGCTGCCGCGACAACGACTGCATCCAGCAGCGCTGCGGGGCGCAGGCTCGCCGCTGCCGCGCCGAGTAATTTCGCGGACCTGCATCGCGCGCGAACAGTTTCGGCGCCGCCGTTCGTCGTGGGTGCAGGAGGCCCAAATGACGACGATGAAGCTGTACGACTTTCCCTTCTCGCCCAACTGCCGCAAGGTCCGCGCGGTCGCCTACGAGCTCGGCATCGCGCTCGATCACGTGCACGTCGACCTGTTGACCGGAGGCTCGCGAACGCCCGCGTATCTCGCGCGGAATCCCAATGGCCGCGTGCCCGTGCTCGAAGACGGCGACCTCGTGCTGTGGGAGTCGACCGCGATCATTCGCTATCTCGCCGCCGGCTCGCCGCTCCTTCCGACAGCGCGGCGCGCCGCTGCCGAGGTCGATCGCTGGATCTCGTGGCAGCTCGCGCACCTGGGGCCGGCGATGAGCAAGGTCGCGTTCGAGAAGATCGTCAAGCGCCTGGTCCCGCGCGGCGCGCCCGATGAGGCTCGCATCGCCGAGGGCACCGCGGAGTTCGATCAGATGAGCGCGATCCTCGACACGGCGCTCGACGGCCGCGAGCACGTCGCCGGGCCGCTCACGCTCGCCGACTTCGCGCTCGCCGCGCACTACAGCCTCGCCGAGGCGGCGGGGCTCCAGCAGGTGCTCGCGAAGCACCGGCGCGTCGAATCGTGGCTCGCGCGGGTGTCGGCGCGCGATAGCATGAAGCGCGCCCTGTCCGATGCGAAGGGCCTGCTATGAACGCCACCGCTGACTTCGCCGCCGCGCTCCAGCCGTTGCGGCCGGGGCTGCGCCTGCACTGCTACCGCATGATGGGCTCGTCGCACGACAGCGACGACATGGTGCAGGAGGCCATGCTGCGGGCGTGGAATGCGCGCGGCTCGCTCGCCGACCCGGCGCGCGTGAAACCGTGGCTGTACCGGATCGCGACCAACGCGTGCCTCGACGAGCTGCGCAGCCGCACGCGGCGTGCGATGGCGCCGGACCTCGCAGCCCCCGCGCCCGGCGAGGTGTTCCCGCCGGCCGCGCCGCTCGAGGACGCCGCGTGGCTCGAGCCGATGCCCGACGCCTGGCTCGCCGGCGCGCATGACGATCCGGAGGCGCGCTACCAGCTGCGCGAGAGCGTGGCGCTGGCGTTCGTCGCCGCGCTGCAGGTGCTGTCGCCTGCGCAGCGCGCCATCCTGCTCTTGCGCGATGTCGTCGGGCTCAGCGCCGAGGAGGTCGCCGCGGCGCTCGATCAGTCGGTGTCATCGGCCAACAGCGTGCTGTACCGCGCCCGCATGGCGATCGAGCACAAGGTCGGCGGCCGCGAGCCCGCGGCGTTCGCCGCCGCGCCCGTCGACGAGCCCGCGCTCGCGCGCTACGTGCAGGCGCTCGAGGCCCACGACATCGAGGCGATGATCGCGCTGTTCCACGACGAGATCCACACCACGATGCCGCCGTCGCCGACCTGGGTCGCCGGCCGCGCCGACAACATCGAGTTCTACCGCCGCATGTTCGCGCGCTGGGGGGACGCGGCGATCCGCGCGGTGCCGATCGGCGTCAACGGCGGCGCCGGCTTCGAGTTCCACCGCGACGGCGCGGTGCGCGCGATCGAGGCGCTCGAGGTGCGCGACGGCCAGCTCCTCCGCGTGCACCATTTCATGCAGCCGCAGGTGATCGCGCTGTTCACGGCGCGGCCGTAGGCCGCACGTTGGGTACAATGCGGTGATGTCCGACAGCGAGCCGCCCGATGTTCCCGCGGAGCGCCCACGACCGAAGCGCCTGGTCGGCATCGGCGCCGGCGCGGTCATCGTGCACGATGGCCGCGTGCTGCTGGTCCGCAACATCCGCGGCGTGACGCGCGGCCGCTACCTGTTGCCGGCGGGCCGCGCCGATCCCAACGAGCTGCCCGACCAGACCGCCGTGCGCGAGGCATTCGAGGAGACCCACCTGCGGGTCGAGATCGAGGGCCTGCTCGGCGTCCGCCTGTGGGTCATGGACGACGGCGAGCACAACTATTTCTTCATGTACCTGGCGCGGCTGGTGTCGCCGGTGACCGATCTGCGGCCGAACCTCGCCGAGATCGACGACGCGCGGTTCTTCTCGAGCGCTGACATGGATGCGCTGGGCCCCGACGAGACCTGGTCCGGGGCGGTCGCGATCGCGCGCAAGGCGCTCGAGGCGGGGGCGGTGTGGCCCAACAAGGCCGAGCTATCGGATCGATCCGGCGTCGATATCCCCGAGCGCTGGCGGATCTGGATGTAGCGTCAGGTATGCCGTTGATCGATGCCAATGGAATCCAGCTCGCGTACGAGGTGACCGGCGATCGGGGTGCGCCGCCGGTGTTGCTGATCATGGGGCTCGGTGCGCAGCTCACGCGCTGGCCCGAGCCGTTCTACCGCGGGCTCGCCGAGGCCGGGTTCTACGTGGTGCGGTTCGACAACCGCGACGTGGGGCTGTCGACGCGGATCGAGCGCGCTGGCTCGCCGCCGCTGGGCACGGCCGCCCTGCGCGCGGCGCTCGGGTTGCCGATCCGCGCTCCGTACGATCTCTCGGATCTGGTGGCCGATGCGCTCGGGCTCGTCGATGCGCTGGCCCTGGGAAACGTGCACGTCGTCGGCGTCTCGATGGGCGGCATGATCGCGCAGATGGTCGCGGCGCTGCACGGCGAGCGCGTGCGCGCGCTGGTCTCGGTGATGTCGACGAGCGGTGACCGCAAGCTACCGCAGGCGCACTGGCGGCTGCAGATGGCGCTGCTTCGCCGGCCGAACATCCGCGGCGACCGCGAGAAGGCGATCGACTGGACGGTCGCGCTGTACAAGCGGATCGGCAGCCCCGGGTTTCCGCCCGACGACGCGCTGCTGCGTCAGCAGGTCGCGGGCGACGTCGACCGCAGCTACTACCCGATCGGCATCCGCCGCCAGCTGCACGCGATCCTGGCGTCCGGAAGCCGGACGTCGATCCTCGGGCGCATCACCGCGCCGACGCTGATCCTGCACGGCGCCGACGATCCGCTGGTCCCGGTCGCGGCGGCGTACGATCTGCAGCGCCGGATCCGGGGCGCGCAGCTCGAGGTGTTCGCCGGCATGGGCCACGACCTGCCGCGCGCGCTGATCCCGCGGTTCACCACGCACATCGCCGATCATCTGCACCGCGCCGACGCGGTGTCGACACGTGGTATCAACGCCGGATGATCCGATCGCTGATCATCCTCGCTGCCGTCGCCGTCGCCGTTGTCACGTCCACCGCGCGCGCCGAGGTCGTCGACTCGGCCGCCGGCGGATTCACGGTCAAGCAGACCGTCACCGTGGCCGCGCCGGCGGCGAAGGCGTGGGCCGCGCTGGTCGACGTTCGCAGCTGGTGGGACAAGAGCCACACCTGGTCGGGCGACGCGGCGAACCTGTCGATCGAGCCGGTGCCGGGCGGCTGCTTCTGCGAGAAGCTACCGGGCGGCGGCGGCGTGCGCCACATGACCGTGGTCTACGCCGATCCGACCAAGACGCTGCGCATGACCGGCGGGCTCGGGCCGCTGCAGGACCTGGCGGTGAACGGCGTGATGACGTTCAAGCTGACCGAGGCGCAGGGCAAGACGACGCTCGAGATGACCTACAAGATCGGCGGCTACGCGCCGACCGGGCTCGCCGCGCTGGCCAGGCCGGTCGACGGCGTGATCGGCGAGCAGCTCGCGCACTGGAAGAAGAAGGTCGAGACCGGCAAGCCGTAGCGCGTCAGGCCGCGGTCGGGCCGCGCGTCACGCCGCGCGTCACGGAAGATCGCCCGGCCAGGGGATGAACTCCTGGTCGTCGGTCGGGATCACCGGAAAGCGGCGCTCCTGCCACGCGGCGCGGGCGCGATCGAGCCGCTCGCGCGACGAGGCGACGAAGTTCCACTCGATGAGCCGCGGGCCGACCGGCGGGCCGCCGAGCAGGAGGCAGCGCGTGTCGGCGCGCGCCGTGGCCTGCACGGGGGCGCTGCCGCCGAGCACGGCGAGCCGATTGGCCTCGAGCGTGTCGGGACCGATACAGAGCTCGCCGCTGATCACGAACACCGCGCGCTCGGCGGCGTCGGCGGGGAGCTGCAGCGTGGCGCCGGCGTCGAGCTGGAGAT
>DATIPJ010000269.1:0-6860 GCA_035472155.1 Kofleriaceae bacterium | reverse complement strand
CCCATCCCGCCGCACACGACGTCCGCCTTCCGGACGCGGCCCTGGCTGTTCATCATGCGGACCGAGACGGCGACCCGGTGCGTATCGCGATCCTGCGTACGGTGCACGACATCGCCGCGCACCAGCAGCAGATCGCCCCGGTCGAGCTCCGGTGTGACGGCGAGCTCGTCGAGGTCGTAGGGCAGCGTACCGAGGATCCCTCCTGCATTCTTGTCGTGGACGATCGTCGTGCCGTCCTGCACCACGAGCCGCGTGGCCGCGCGCCCGCGGAGCTTGGCTGCCATCTCCGGGCTCCGCGCCGCGAGCCGATCGAGCGGCACGAGGCACAGATTGGACTTGGCCCGCACGGGCTTCACCACCGGAACATAGAAGTTCAGGTAGTCGTGGTGATTCTGATAGGCGAAGTACGACACCGAGTCCTGGTGCCATCCGGTGCCGATCTCGCCCTCGGTGCTGAAGTAGATACTCCCGAGCACGCCCGAGGCGACATGGTCGACCCGCACGCCGCTGGCCCTCGCCACGGCGCTGGCCGCGTCGATCAGCTTGTTGTGGACCGCGGCGCGCGCCGGTGCCGAGACCTGGCGCACGGCGTAGCTGTCACCCGGCGGTGGCGGGGCATGGTCGTGATCGGCCTCGAACATCGCCGCTTCTGCGTCGGTGAGGAACCCGGGTACGACGACAAAGCCGGTGGTGTCCAGGTCCTCGAAGCGAGGCTGGGGTGATTCTTGGGGTCGATGTTGCGCAAGCATCTTGCTGTCTGTATGTCCGCGCGCGGGTGCGCTCGTCACGTGCACCGTGGCGGGTGATTCCCGACGAGCGCCTGGACGCGCGCCGCGCGAATTTTCGCGCTGCGTGACGAAGCGGCCGGGCCGCGGACATCAGGTCGCAGAGCTTTTCATGCCCCCCGCAACCACAGACCCACGGTGTCGAACATGATGAACCTCGCACTCGCGCAGATCCCGGACACGTTCGACGCGTTCGATGCATCTGCTCTTCCCTGGCACGAGATGGAGTCCAAGGGCTACCTCGTGGTGCCCTCGTTCCTGTCGCCCGAAGAGATCGAAGGGTTTCGCGCCGACTACCGCGCCGTCGACGAGGTCGCCAGGCAGAGCGAGCCCAGCCGCGATGACGCCGAGCGCGCCAAGGACGCGATCGACGTCCCCTACAAGGTCCGCCACGTGACGCACGAGGCGCGCCGCACGATCGACGACAAGCTCGCCGAGGCCTGCAAGGCCATCAAGCATGGGACCGGCATCCGCGCCAATACGCATTCGGGCGGGCCGTTCGGAAGCCTGTACTTCACGACCGATGGCGATCGCGGCCTGGGCTGGCACCAGGACTCGGTCTCGTATTACGCCTATCAGAATCACTACGATTATCTGAATTTCTATATCCCGATCATCAAGCCGGTGCGCGGCAAGTCGAACCTGTCGGTGGTGCCGTTCGATGTGCTGAGCGCGCGCAGCCCCGAGATCGCCCAGGCGATCCGCGGCCGCGGCGCGACTCGCTTCGTCATCAAGCGCGGCGCCACGGTCGTCCATGACAACGCGCGCGGTGGCCGCCACGGCACCTTGCCGTTCGTCCTCGATGACATCGCGGTCACCCCCGAGCTCGACGCCGGCGACCTCCTGCTGCTGCGCGGCGACGTGGTCCACCGCACGCAGGACACCGACACCCGCCGCGTCGCGGTCTCGCTGCGCATGATGAACGCGCGGACGCGGATCTCGCGCGACGAGCTGGTGCGCGGCGGCCTGGTGAAGACCATGCTCATGACGCAGCTCCGCAACGAATTCCAGGTGCTGTTCGACTGCTTCGATGCGGCCGGGCGCGAGGAGATGACGCTCGGCAAGCTGGTGTCGCTCGAGTCGAGCGTGGCGCGGTTCTGCCGCCGCCCGTCGCAGAGCGAGTTTCTGAAGTTCTTGTTCTGGGCCAAGTTCGGCACGCTGTTCAGCGGCCCGCCCGCGGCTCGCAATAGCAACAAGGAGTGATCGATGGTGGCTGTACAGACACCGAGGGTCGCCCCGCTCGCCGGGCTGCCGACCGACGACACCTACGAGGCGGTCAAGCGCCGCGAGTCGAGCGCGCGCACCTACGCCGCCACGTTCGAGGCCGTGTTCGAGAGCGGTGCGGGGATCCGCATGCGCGACGAGTCCGGGCGCGAGATCATCGACTGCCTCGCGTGCGCCGGCGCGCTGCCGCTCGGCCACAACCATCCCGAGGTCCGCGATGCGCTGATGCGCTTCCTCGATTCGGGTCATGTGCAGCAGGTCCTCGACCTCACCACGCCAGCCAAGCGCGCGTTCGTCGACGAGCTGTTCGGGCTGTTGCCCGCCGCGTGGGCCGACCGCGCAAAGATCCAGTTCTGCAGCCCGAGCGGCTCGGATGCCGTCGAGGCCGCGATGAAGCTGGTGCGCTTCGCGACCGGCCGCCAGACGATCCTGGCATTTCATGGCGCGTATCACGGCATGACCGGCGGCGCGCTCGCGGCGATGGGCAACCTCGGCCCCAAGGCCGCGCTGTCCGGCGCGGGCCACGTCCACTTCGCGCCGTTTCCGTATCGCTACCGCTGCCCGTTCGGTAGCGGCGGCGAGGACACCGACCGGCTCTCGATCCAGTATCTGACCACCCTGCTCGGCGATCCCGAGAGCGGCGTCACGCGGCCCGCCGCGGTGATCGTCGAGGTCGTGCAGGGAGAGGGCGGCTGCATCCCGGTGTCCGACGCGTGGCTGCGCGATCTCCGCCAGCTCACGCAGGAGCACGACATCCCGCTCGTGATCGACGAGGTGCAGACCGGCTTCGGCCGCACCGGCACCATGTTCGCCTTCGAGCGCGCCGGCATCGTCCCCGATGTGCTCGTGCTGTCCAAGGCGGTCGGCGGCGGCTTCCCGCTCGCGGTCGTCGTCTACGACCAGGCGCTCGACGGCTGGCCGCGCGGCATGCACGCCGGCACGTTCCGCGGCAACCAGATCGCCATGGTGGCCGGCAAAGTCACCATGGAGATCCTGCGGCGCGACCGGCTCGCCGAGCACGCCGGCGACATGGGCGCCATGATGATGGAGGGCCTGCGCCGGATCGCGAGCGAGCACCCCGAGCTCGGCGACGTGCGCGGCCGCGGCCTCATGATCGGCGTCGAGATCGTGGCGCCCGGACCGGGCGTCGCGCGCCCCCGCCAGGACGGTGCGCTCGCCGCGGCGATCAAGCGCGCGGCGTTCGAGCACGGCCTTCTCCTCGAGACCGGCGGGCGGCACGGCGCGGTGCTGCGCATGCTGCCGCCGCTCATTGTCACCCGCTCCGACGTCGGTGCGATCCTCGATCGACTCGACGCAGCGGTCACCGCCGCCAAGCGGCAGACGAGGCTTCGATGAAGACCGCCGCTCGATCCGCGTTCGCGCTGCTGCTCGCGAGCGAGAGCGCCTTCGATTTCGGCTCCGCGCTGATGACGTTCGCGCTCGGGGTCTGGATCTTCCAGCACACCGGCTCGCCGCAGCAGTTCTCCGGCGCGATCCTCGCGGCGACGATTCCGACGCTGCTGGTCACGCCGCTCGCCGGCGCGCTCGCCGACGCGTTCGACCGACGCTGGGTGATCGCGGGCTGCGATATCGCCTCGACCGCGCTGATCGGCGCGCTCGCCGTGCTCATGTTCCAGGAGCGGCTCGCGCCCGAGCAGCTCTACATCTTCAATGCCTCCAACGCGATCATCGCGGCGATCCGCGTCCCGGCCTACCGCGCGGCGCTCGGCTCGATCGTGCCGCGCGACCAGCTGACCCAGGCGGGCGGCTTCATGGGCCTGGCTCGCAGCCTGCTCCAGATCGGCGCGCCGCTCGCCGCGGGCTACCTGATGGGCGCGTTCGGGCTCCCGACCGTGATCGGCGTGCAGATCATCCTCGTCATCGCCGGTGGCGCCACCGCGTTCCGTGCGCTCACGCATGCGCGGCTCGCGATCCGCGGCCGCCGGGCGCGCCGCGCGACGGTGTTCGGCGAGGCGGCGGCCAGCTTCGGCACCGCGGTGCGCTACTTCCGCGAGGTGCCCCAGATGGGTGTGCTCGCGGTGTACGGCGCGATCGAGGAGAGCCTGCTCGTGCTCGCCGCGTCGATGATGATCCCGCTCGTGCTGTCGTCGCGGTCGAGCGATGCGGTCGGCGTGATCCTCAGCTGCGGCGCGCTCGGCAGCCTCCTGGGCTCGGCGGTGCTCGTCATCGCGCCGGCGCGCCGCTACCTGATGCGCTGGATCCTGCTCGCCAACATCGCCGTGTCGCTGTTCGTGCTGGTGACCGGGCTCGCGAGCTCGACCTCGGTGTGGTCGGCGTGCTCGCTCGGCGCGTACCTCGCGGGCACGGTGTCGAGCGCCTGCGCCACCGCGCTCCTGCTGCGCAAGACGCCGGTCGCGATCCGCGGCAGCGTGTTCGCGCTCAATGGCGCGCTCAACGGCATCATGATGTGCGCGGCGATGCTCGCCGGCGGCTACCTCGCCGAGCACGTGTTCGAGCCCGCGCTCGCAGACGGCGGCGCCTGGGCCGACAGCGTCGGCGCCTGGATGGGCACCGGCAAGGGCCGCGGCATGGCCTTCCTGTTCGTCGCGTGCGGCGCCGCGGGCTGTGCGCTCTCGCTGCTCGCGCTGATCCCGCGCCGGTTCCGGACCTTCGACGAGCTCACGCTCGATCCGGAGGACCCGAGCGCCGACGGCCCCGAGGCGTCCGAGCGGCCCGAGCGGCGCAGCCCACCGCCGGATCCATGCCCGGCGCCGCCGCTCGCGTTCTGAAACGCATCTCGCTCACCCACGCGATCCGACGCCGGACATCTTCGCTCGCGACCGCGGGCCTGCCCAAGGAGTCTCTCGTGACTGCTCCCCGTGATCTCACCTCCGTCCAGCAAGCGGTCTGGCTGGATCAGATTCTCGCGCCCGACGTCCCCACCTACAACCTCGCGCTGGCGTGGCGGATCGACGGGCCGCTCGACGAGGCGGTGCTCGCGGCGGCGATCGAGGACGTCACGCAGGCCAACGATGCGCTGCGCCTGGTGTTCGGCGTCGACGGCGATGTCCCGTTCCAGCGCGTCGAGGCGCGCGGCGCGCGCATCCTGCCGACCCTGGATCTCTCGAGCCACGCCGACGCCGAGGCCCGCGCGCAGTTGCACATGCAGGCAGAGGCTGCGCGGCCGTTCGAGCTCTATGGTGCGCCGCCCTGGTGCACGCAGCTCGTGCGGGTCTCGCCCGAGCGCTGCTACTGGCTCATTCGCTTCCACCACCTGATCTGCGACGGCGCCAGCATCGGTATCTTCAGCCGCGCGGTCGCCGATGCCTACGAGCGTCGCCTCCGCGGCGACGATGCGGCGCCGGCGCCGTCGTACCTCGAGCTGGTCGAGAAGGACCGCGCGTACCTGGCGTCGTCGCGCCACGACGACGACGGCGCATTCTGGTGCGAGCGGTTCGCCCAGCCTCCTCCGCCGCTGTGGACGCCGCGCGGCGGCGAATCGGCGGCGTGCGATCGCCGGTTCTGGACGATCGCGGGCTCCGAGTTCACGCGACTGCGCGACTACTTCGTCGGCCACGGCTGCACGATCCAGCACGTGGTGCTGGCCGCGCTGGCTGCGTACTTCGCGCGCACGCACGGCGTCGACGAGGTCGTCATCGGCGTGCCGGTCCACAACCGCGGCGCGGCGCGCGACCGCCGCACGGTCGGCATGTTCTCATCGATGATCCCGCTCGGGATCAAGGTCGACCGCGAACGCCCGTTCCGCGACCTGATGCTCGGCATCGCCGCCGAGCTCAAGCGCTGCTACCGCCATCAGCGGTTTCCGATCCAGGAGCTCAACCGCGCGCTGCGCCTCGATCGGCTCGGCCGCCACCACCTGTTCGACGTGACCCTGGCCCAGGAAGTCTATCCGGCCGCAAGCACCGTCGGCGGCGCTCGCTGGGTGCCGGTCCAGAAGATGTTCAGCGGCGCGAGCCAGCAGCCGCTGGCGATCTGCGTCGCCGAGTATGCCGAGAACGATCACACGCTGATCGAGCTCAACTACAATCGCGCGGCGTTCGAGCCCGATGACATCGAGCGCATGCAGCGCCGCCTCGCGCGCCTCTTGGCCGCGGTGGTCGACGGCTGCGATGCAGCCATCGCGGCCCTGCCGCTGCTCGACGACGATGAGCGCCAGCAGGTCGTTGCGGGCTGGAACGCGACCGATGCGGCGTACCCCACGGGCCTCTGCCTGCACGAGCTGTTCGAGGCGCAGGTCGTCCGGACGCCCGATGCGATCGCGGTCGTCGACGGCGAGCGGCGGCTGACCTACGCCGAGCTCAATGCACGGGCGAACCAGCTGGCGCACGAGCTGGTGCGGTGGGGCGTCGGCCGCGATGTCCCGGTCGGGCTGTGCCTCGAGCGCAGCGCGGAGATGGTGATCGCGGTGTATGCGGCGATCAAGGCCGGCGGCTGCTACATGCCGCTCGATCCGGACTATCCCGCCGACCGCGTGCGCCGGATGATCACCAACAGCGCACCGCAGGTCGTGCTGTGCGACGCCGTCGGCGAAAAGGTGATGACCGAGGTCGATGGCCTCGGCGGGGCGTGCGAGCGCATCCCGCGGATCCGGCTGTCGGCCGATGCGTGGCCGTGTGCCGGCGATCCCGCTGGCAATCTCGCGATCGACGAAACGAACCGGCGGTTGGCGTACGTGATCTACACGTCGGGCTCGACGGGAACGCCGAAGGGCGTGATGAACGAGCACCGCGGTGCGGTCAACCGCATGCAGTGGATGCAGGAGGCGTACGGCCTGGGCGGCAACGACATCGTGCTGCAGAAGACGCCGTTCAGCTTCGATGTGTCGGTGTGGGAATTCTTCTGGCCGCTGATGACCGGCGCGCAGCTGGT
>DATIPJ010000268.1:0-14003 GCA_035472155.1 Kofleriaceae bacterium | reverse complement strand
CGCACCCGAGCAACTTCGAGTCCAACGATGTCCGCATGCTCAACGAGATGCGGCAGGTGAGCGGCACCGGCACGATCGATCTCGGCGACCTGCTGATCATCGGGCGGCGGGCCAAGCTGGGTGAGCCGGTCGGCGTGCTCGGCCTCCGCTTCGAGGTCCAGCCCGCGGATGTTCCGGCCGACCAGCGCATGTTCAAGATCAGCGGCATCGACCCCGCCGGGCCCGCCGCGAACACCGCGCTTCAGGTCGGCGATGTGATCACGACCTGCGACGGCATCGACGTCACCGGCGTGCGCTTCCAGAACTGGTGGTCACTCACCCAGGCGCCGCCCGGCACCAAGCTCACGCTCGGCACCCAGCGCGGCGTCACGGCCACCATCGTGCTCGCGGCGCACTGACCGACGCACAACGAGTGCGGCATTGCCGATGGCGCCCGGGCCTGCAAGCGGGGTTGGGGCGATCGGGGGCGACGGATGTCGCGACAATAAGCGTGGAGGAATCCAACACCCGTGCTGCTCGACGAGCGTAATCGCAAGGGTTTTCAAATGGCGTAGTGGTTGCAGCCCCGCCGATATGACAGCTCGCGCCGATGCGATGTGGAGGTTTCTGCTGCTGATCCAGGCGTGCACCCCGGGTGAGCCGCATAGGCCCGACGCCGCTGCGGGGAGCGCCGACGCCGCGGCAGGCATGCCCGACGCTGGACCGACCGCGCCCACTGTCGCCGCCGATCAGCTCGTCTTCGACTCGACGCGCAGCAGCGTCAACCACGAGATCTTCGTGATGAAGACCGATGGCAGCAGCGCATCGCGCTTGACGAACGACGCCGCCTACGAGAACTGGTGGCCGCGCGTCTCGCCCGATCGCACGCGGGTGCTGTTCTATCGCGCGCCGGCCGGCAAGCCCGAGGACTATGGGCAAGCCAGCCTGTGGGTGATGAACGCGGACGGCAGCGGCGCGACCCAGCTGCGTGCGAAGGGGCAGGACGGCTGGACCATGCAGGGCCATGGCGAATGGTCTCCCGACGGGACCCGGATCGCGATGTTCGGCAGCGTCGGTGCCGCGCTCGAGATCTTCGTCACCGACGCCAGCGGCAACACGCCCGTCCAGTACACCAGCCGCGGCGGCGTCAACACCGATGTCTCGTGGTCGCCCGACGGCAGCAAGCTGCTGTTCAACGGCTGCCCCGGCACGCCGTGCGTCCCGTCGAGCTACGAGATCTATGTGATGCCGGCGGTCCCGCTCGCGAGCGCGACGCGGCTCACGACCGACACCGTGGCGAGCTATGACCCGTACTTCTCGCCCGACGGGCAACGGCTCGCGTGGTTGGTCAACGTGGATCCCGCCGCCAACGTGATCCCTGGAACCGCCACGAGCCTGGGCCGGTGGGCGATTCGCATCGCCGACGCCGCCGGCGGCACCGCGAGCTATCTGATCGACGATGGCAACATCAACAGCAAGCCGGCGTGGAGCCTCGACGGACAGACGATCTACTTCCACCGGATGGTCCCTCCCGATTACCGCTTCAAGGTGTTCCGCATCGGCCCCGACGGCAGCGGCCTTCGCGACCTCACCGCGGGCGCCCTGGGCATCAGCGAGCATCCGTCCAACTGAACGAGCTCGCCGCCTGTGCTACGTTCGCGCGCGCTCGACGAATCCCTTGCCAGGAGCTCGCGATGATCAAGGTGACGATCCTGTATCCGAACGCGCCCGACGCCCGCTTCGACATGAAGTACTACGTCACGCACCACATGCCGATGGTGCGCGACAAATGTGCGCCCGAGTGCCGCAGCATCGCGGCGGAGGGCGGCGTCGCCGGCGGCGCTCCCGGCACGCAGGCGCCCTACATCGCCGTCGGCCACCTGACGTTCGACTCGGTCGCGGCGTTCCAGAAGGCGTTCGGGCCACACGCCAGTGAGATCCTCGCCGACGTTCCGAACTACACCAATACGCAGCCGATCATTCAGATCAGCGAGATCGCGCTGTAGTCCTTCGCGCCGCTTCGACGGCGCGCGCAGCCGCGGGTCGCGATGGGCAGTATGCCCCGCCACTCCCGCGGATGTTTTTTGGCAACCTTGATGGTAAGGCCACCTTACCAGCTTGCCACTTGACAGCCCTACCGTTTGCCCTAGGATGGCGCCGCTCAAAGGAGAGCCCGATGAACCTGCCGAAATCGACCTGCGGTTGTTTCGTGATCTGCGCGTCACTCCTGACTGGCTGTGGCGTTTCTTCCGAATCCGCCGAACCCGACGAGTCTGACGGGGCCGAGGCGAATCAGGCGATCACCGCCGTGGGAGAGACGCCAGCGGCGACCACGAATGTCGTGGGTTATGGCGCGGCGACCACCGGCGGCGGCAGCAAGACGCCGGTCAAGGTGAGCACCATGGCGGCCATGCAGTCCGCGATCGACGCCTACGATGGCGTGAGCGGGCTCGTGCTCAATTACACGGGCGTCTTCAACTTCGCGACCATCACCGATGTGTGCGCGCAGTTCAAGAAGGCCGCACAGATCCTCCAGATCAAGAAGAAGAACAACATCACGATCATCGGCGCCAACGGGTCGGCGGCCAACTTCGGCATCCACATCGCCGGTCCGTCGTCGAATGTCATCGTGCGCAACATGACGTTCGGGCTGTTGCCGGGCGGGAGCGACGCCGACTCGATCTCGATCGAGGGCATGTCATCCGGTATTCCGTCGAACATCTGGATCGACCACAATACGATCTTCGCATCGCTCACCGAGTGCCCGGGCGCCGGCGACGCCTCGTTCGACGGTGGTATCGACAGCAAGAAGGGCGCACACCACATCACGATTTCATACAACTATATACATGACTATCAGAAGGTGTCGCTGAACGGCTTCAGCGACAGCGATACGGCGAACAGCGGCGCGCGCACGACGTACCACCACAATCGGTTCGAGAACGTGAAGTCGCGCCTGCCGCTGCAGCGCTTCGGCCTGACCCACATCTACAACAACTACTTCCACAACGTGAGCACCTCGGGCATCAACGTGCGCATGGGTGGAAACTCGCTGATCGAGTCCAACGTGTTCGATACGGTCAAGAACCCGGTCACGTCGCGCGACAGCTCGGCGATCGGGTTCTGGGACCTCCGCAACAACCTCGCCACCGGGATCACCTGGGACGCGGGCAGCTCGGGCACGGTCAACGCCACCGACTTCGCGACCACGCGCCCCTTCGGCTCGACGGGATACAGCTACACGCTGACGCCGGTGGCCAGTGTCAGGGCCAAGGTCCTCGCGACCGCGGGCGCCGGCACCAACCTCGCGGAGTGAGCGGGTCGCTCGGAAGGAAATGAGCGCGGCGGCGCGCGGCTCAGGGCTCGGGATTCCAGCCGGCGCCGCCACCGAACGCCGCGAAGATCTGGGCGCGGCTGGCAAAGCCGGCCGCGACGTCTCCCGGGGTGAGTAGATCGCCGCCGACGCGCGAGGTCAGGTTCACCGGCGCGCCCGTGGCATCGGTGGTGCCGAACTCGCGCCAGCCGCTCGCCGGGGTCGCGACGGACGGATTGGGGATCGGCTGTCCGTTGACGTTGTAGGCCCAGCCGACCGGGATGACGTGGTCATCCATCTGGCAGTTGATGAAGGCGACGTTGTCGAACGAGGCTGTTCCGCCGGGGCTGCGCGCCAGGTACGTGGCCGCCCCGGTGCCGCTCGGGACATCGCCGCCCGCCGGGCCGGGCCCGTGCGTCAGGTGGCTGTTCAGGAACACGAAGCCCTTGTCGGTGGCCGCGACCGAACGCGCCTGCACGACGTAGCCGCCCGAGGTCGTGCTGGTGGTGTCGCCGACCGATCGGATCTCGCAGCCTTCGAACAGCGCGACCCGGTTGTTGCCCCAGATGAAGTCGACATTGCCGGCCACCAGCGACTGGAAGAACCACGCATAGCCCTTGAGCTGCAGCGTGTCCTGCTCGCTGAGGAAACTGGCATTCTTGGCGATCAGGCGGCCGGTGTCGTTGTTGAAGTAGATCGTCTCCGCCTGGCTCGATGCGCTGGTCGAGCGCAGCATCGTGTTCTTCAGGGTGAGCGATTCGAGCGTCACCATGTCCGACGTCTCGGCGAGGAACACCGCCCGGCCGCCGCCCGGGCTGCCCGAGCCGACCGCCTGGCTCGCCCCCGAGCCGCTGTTCAGGGTCTCGTAGTTGCGATACTGGATGACCACGCCGTCGCGGCTCTCGCCGACGATGCGGACATTGTTCTTCGCGCGCAGAAACAGCAGCTCGGGATACGTGCCATTCTTCACGTTGACCGTCACGGGTGTGTCGCGCCCGGCATTCTTCATCAGGTGGTCGAGGGCCGCCTGCACGGTGCGAAAGTCGGCCGGGCCGTCGTCGTCGACGACCACGCTGGTCAGGCTGGCCGTCGGCGCAGGCCGCGTGGTGAACGACCAGTTGGCCAGCTTGCCGATGCCGTCGAACGCGGTGCCGTTGAGCGCGGTCCCCGCCAGCACACCGTTGGCGATCGCGACGTAGTACTCGGTGCCATACGCGAGCCGCGCGTGGTGCGGCACGATCGTCGCCGTGTTGCCGGAGATCGCGATCAGCCCCTCGACGTTGACGATACGCAGCTGATCCTGGCCGGGAAATCCGAGCGCGTCGGTCTCCGCGGTCGGCTTGATGACATCGACCAGCGCATTGTCGCTCTTGCGGAAGATGCGCGCCGAGCCGGCGGTGCCGAGCGCCGGCGCCGAATCGAAGGTGATCGCGAGCCGTGTCTCCGGGTACGCCGACGATTCGGCCACCACCGGGGTCGTGCGGCCGGTCAGGTCGTAGATCGTCGTGGACTGGACGAACGGCGGCGAGATCGTCGCGGTGATCGACCGCATGAGCGATGGATCGGTTCCGCTCGTGAAGCGGATCGTCGCTGTGCCCGCGCGGAGCGGGGTCAGCGTGACGTTCGCGTCGACCACGGACGCCGACACCACCGTCGGGTCGCTCGACGACACCGCGAAGCTGTCGGGCAAGTAGCCGCCATTCACATAATCGGGCTTCTGCGCCGTGACGGTCACCAGCCGCGGCGCATCGCCGGCCTCCGCGGCCCAGTCGGTGCCGGGGCTGATCGTCAGCTGCACCGGGCGGTCGATCGGATCGCCGACGCGGACATCGTCGAGCTCGAACGACTTGTTCGCGGTGAACAGGCCGATCTTGCCGGAGGTGAACGCGGTGTCGGTGACGGTGCGGATCAGCTCGCCGTCGAGATAGACGCTGAGGCTCGAGCCGTTGAGCTCGAACCGGACCGTGTACCAGGTGTCCATCGAGATCGGCCGCTTCACCTGCCCCGGCCGCGACAGCGACCCGCCGCTCATCTTGGCGATCTCGACCTGCGTGCTGGCCGTCGAGCTCTGCACGTTGAGCCCGGCGGCATACCAGTTGCTGGGATCCTGATAGCGCGCGATCAGATAGATTTGCTTGTTGTTCGTGGTGCTGTTGTTCTGCGGCTTGATGCGCGCCTCGACGTAGTAGCTCGAGGTGCCGACGCCCGCCCACGCCACGTCCTTGACCAGCGCCAGCACACCGCCCACGTTGCCCGCGGTGTACTTGAGGACGCTCGTGCCGTCGGTCGCGATCGAGAACGTGCCATTCGGCCCGGAGATCGGGAGCAGGTCCCAGTTGCCGCTGCCGGCCTCGAAGTCATCGCTGAAGAACAGCGCGAACACGCGGATGTTGCAGCTCGCCGTGAATCCGCCGTCGTGTGACGTCGCCGTGATCACGGTCTGGCCCGCCGCGACCGCATGAACGACGCCGGTCGCGTCGACCGTCGCCGCCGCCGGGTTGCTGCTGGTCCAGGCCACGGCTCGATCGGTCGCGCCGGGTGGCGACAGCGTGGCGACCAGCGCCGTGGTGGGGGTCGTGGTGGTATCGAGCCGCAGCGAGTCGGCCGACAGCGCGATGCCGGTGACCGGAATGGTCTCCTGCGAGACGGTGATCGACAGCGTGTAGGTCAGCGAGCTGACCCCATCCTCGGCGGTCACGACGATCGACGCCGTCGCGGCCCCCGCGCTCAGATCGATCGGAGCCGGCGTGCCGCTCGCGACCGGCGCTCCGTTGACGAGGATCGTCGCGCTGGCATCGCGCGCCGTCGGCGTCACGGTGTATCCGCTGGCCAGCGCCGCCGGGACCGAGTACGCGTAGCTGGTCTGCGCCGGATCGAACGCGAGCGCGTGGGCGCTGTCGGTGAGCGAGGCCAGGCTCGCATCGGTTCCCGCGGCGACGCGGCTCAGCACGACGCGATAGATCGTCGTGAACAGGCCGTCCTCGGCGACGACGCGCACCGTGACGAGCGTGCTTCCACCCGCCGGTGGCAGGGTGAGCGCGACCGAGGCGCCGCTCGCGACGGCGACGGGCGAGCCGGCATCCTGCGCCACGGTCACCGAGCTGACGGCGGCCGCGCTCACCGTGGGCGCGATCGTCACGGTCTGGGTCCGGAACGGCAGGGTCGCCGTGTACGTGGTGATGCCGGGTGCGAACGCAGGCCCGAGGCTCACGGGGCTGCCGTCGGCGACCAGCGCGAGGCTGCGCAGGCTGGCGTTGTTGTCCCGGCTGACGTCATTGCCATAATCCGGGAACACCACGCCGAAGCGATCGGTGCACGAGATCGGCGCCGCCGGTGGCCCCTGCGTGGTGCCGCCGATCGAGGTCACCGTGACGGTGCTCGGCGACCCCGGAGGCGAGACGTTGTCGCGCGGCCGGAAGTTGACCGGGCCCGGCCCGAGCCGGAGGTCGGCGTACTGCGCCAGCACGCCGTTGACGCCGTCGATGCCGTCGACGACGACGTTGTTCAAGGTCGCGAGCGTTCGGTGCGTCTGGTTGAGGCCCAGGAGCGTGACGATCGGCGTGGCCTGTGGCGCCGAGCCGGTCGTCGACTTCACGACGTGGATGTTCTTGAGCACGATGTTCTGATAGCTCGGAAACAGCGTGCCGGTCTTCGTCGGATCGTAGTGCGGATTGAGGATGATCGGATTGGGCAGGTTCCGGATACAGACGTTCTCGTACAGGATGTCCTTCACCAGCCCGCCGCGGCTCACATCGCTCTTGATCCGGATGCCGTTGATATCGACGTCGGGCGCGCCGCCGGTGCCCACGCTGCCGTCGATCGAGAGGTCGTAGACGTGGAGCCCCAGGCTGAGCACCTGCTTGGTGATCGGATCGCGCTCGCCCTCCATGCCGATCCGCAGGTGCGCGTCGTTGCTCGGGCCGCCGTTGGTCTCGCTGCCGATCGACATGCCGTGGCCGGTACCGAACTGCACGTGCGCGACGGTGAGGTTGCGGCACGACGGCTGATCGGCATTGGCCACCGTGTTGAGGTGGTACTTGCCGCACTTGATCGCGATCTGATCGTCGCCCACGCTGATCCGCGTGTAGGCGATCACGCCGTTCCACGAATCCGAGGGATCGATGCCGTCGGTGTTGCGCGCATAGGCCGGCGTGAGCATGCGGCCGACGCTGTTCACCGCGCGCGACGGGGTCTGCACGGTCACGCCCCACACGAGGTAGTTATCGCTCTCCAGCCCGACGTGGAACTTGGGGCTGTTGCGCAAGGTCACGCGATAGAGCGTGAAGCGATCGGCGAGCAGGACATCGACGAGCCGGGGATTGCTGTGCGAGAACCCGATCGGCTTGGCGTGCTGGGCGACATCCCACCACGTGCCGTTGGGATTGCCGTTGAAGCCGCCGATCATCGGCTCGCCGCCCAGGCCGTCGATCACACCGTCGCCCATGACGCCGGCGTCTGCGAGCAAGGACGTCGCCGACGCGCCGTTGACGTTGATCAGCGACAGGCAGCCGCTGCTCGTGTTGTTGGCGTCGGTGCCGCACGTGCCGGGGCCGCGCGCGTCGTAGAGCCGCGGATCCTGCGCCGCGAACAGCGTTGCGCCCGCGTCGATCCACAGCGTGACGCCCGCGCGCAGGAACAGCGGGCCCGAGATGAACGCGACCTTGCTCGCGTCGGTCGCGTTGACGCGCAAGCGGACCGACCCGCGGTCGCCGGCGGCCAGGCTCGCACCGCACGCATCGATCGCGGCCTGGATCGCGGCGGTGTCGAGCGCCGCCGGATCGTAGATCGGCAGTCCGTCGGTGCGGACGTCGCCGGTGGCGCGCACGGCGTGCGGCGCATCGAGCGTGGCACCTGCGCACGCGGCCGGGATCGTCGGCTCGGGCGGGAGCAGGGGATCGAGCGACTGCGTCACTGTCGCCTCGACGGCGAGCTCGCTGTCGGCAGCGCAACCGATCATCGTCAGAAGACCGAGGCCGAGCGGCGCCGCCCAGCACCCGAGTTGCCTGAATAGAGAAGCCGGCATGCGACCACATACCGAAATCATGGTCAGGCTGTCAAGTGGTAAGGCCAGCTGAAGAGTACCCCGGAGGTGATGTATGCTGCTGGGCCGTCGCGACATATGCCTATAGCCACCGTCGAAAATCGCCGCCTCTATCGCCAGATCGCAGCGCAGCTGTCGGCACTGATCGCATCGGGTGAGTTCACGGTCGGGCAACGCTTGCCGTCGGAGCGCGAGCTCGCATCCCAGCTCGGTGTCTCGCGGCCATCGCTGCGTGAGGCGCTGATCGCGCTCGAGCTCGAGGGCCTGGTCGAGGTCCGCGTCGGCGCGGGCATCTGGGTCACCGCGGCGTCCGGCCGCGACCCGGGCACAACGCCCCAGCAGGAGGGCGAAGGCCCGTTCGAGCTGTTGCGCGCTCGCTCGCTCATCGAGGGCGAGATCGCGGCGGTCGCGGCGCGCGAGGCGAACGCCACGGACCTGGCGACCATCCGGGCCGCGCTCACCGAGATGGAGCGGCTCGAGAAGAAGAACCAGGACTTCGGGTCCTTCGATCGCGAGTTCCATCTCCGCATCGCGGCGTCGACCCGCAACGGCGTGCTGCAATCAGTCGTCGAGGACCTCTGGGACCGGGGGCGCGGCGCGATGTGGCGCTTGATGGAGCAGCACTTCCAGACGCCGGCGCTGCAGGCAGCGACGGTCAACGATCATCGCGCGATCTTCCAGGCCCTCGCTGCCCACGATCCGCGCGAGGCGCGCAACGCGATGCGCGCACACCTCAAGCGCGTCGACAGCGAGTTCGCGCGCGGCTGGGAGCTGGTCAAGGATCGCGAAGGCCCCGCGGCCGATTCTCGCCCCGGCCGCAAGGCGGCCCGTCGCTCGGCCGCCAAGGCGGCGCGCTAGTTTCGCTGCGTGCGCACGCGCGAGACCAGCTGCGTCGGATCGACGAACATGAGCGCGATCAGGAGCCACACCAGCGTCACCGCCATGTAGACCATGGCCATCGCGTCGATCGACTGCGGTGCGCGCACGCCGGCGGCGAACACGGCGTAGTACAGCGAGACCACGAGGGTCTGCGAGTCGGGGCCCGCGGTCAAAAACGTCAGCTCGAACATCGCGATCGTCCGCACCAGCACCAGCAGCGACGCCGCGAGGATGCCGGGCGCGAGCTGCGGGATCAGCACGTGGCGAAACACGTTGCGTGTGCTCGCGCCGAACACCCGCGCCGCCGACTCGAGGTTGGGATCGATCTGCTCGATGAACGGCGTCATGACCAGGACGACGAACGGCAGCGCCGGGATCAGGTTCGCCAGGATCACGCCTGACAGCGTCCCGGCGACGCCGACCTTGTACATCACGGTGGCGAGCGGGATGCCGTAGGTGATCGGCGGCACCATGAGCGGCAGGAGGAACAGCAAGAGCAGCAGCCGCTTGCCGCGGAAGTCGCGCCGCGCAAAGGCGTACGCCGCCGGTACGCCGAGGAGGATCGAGAGCGCCACGACCGACAGCACGACCTCGGCGGTGACCTGAAGGACCTGCGCGAGCTGGAACTCCTTCCACGCGTCGCGGTACCAGCTCGTCGTCGCCGCGTCGGGCAGCCAGGTGCCGAGCCAGCGCGTCGCGAACGAGCTCACCGCGACCGCTCCGACGAGGAACAGTACGTTGACCACGAAGAACGTGGCGAGCCCGACGAGCAGCGCGGAGCCGGCGCGGCGCATCAGCCCTTCCCTCCTCCGACCGGGCCGCGATACAGCGCGCGCCGCAGGCCGAGCACCGCCGACACCACGACGAGCTGCACCGCGCCCATGATCATCGCGACCGCCGAGGCCAGCGAGTAGTCATACTGCTCGAACGCCGCCTCGTAGGCCGCGATCGAGATGACGCGCGTCGGGCCGGCCGGCGCACCCAGCAGCACCGCCGACGGAAACACCGAGAACGCCTGGACGAACGCGAGGCAGAACGCCATCGCGAGCCCGGGCAGCAGCAGCGGCAGATACACGTGGCGAAACTGCCGCCACGGCGAGGCGCCGAGCGTGGCCGCCGCCTGGCCGAGGACCGGATCGATCCCCGACACGTACGACAGCATGAGCAGGAACACGAACGGGAAGCCCGAGACGATGAGCGAGAGCAAGACGCCCGCATAGTTGTGCGTCAACCGGACCGGGCCGCTCGTGAGATGGAGGAGCTGCAGGGTCTGCGACAGCCAGCCCTTGGGGCCCAGATAGGTCAGCATGCCCTCGGCGATCAGCACCGTGCCGAGGGTCATCGGAATGACCAGGATCGTGGTCACCAGCTTCTGATAGCGAGTGCGCCGGCGCAGCTGATAGGCGATCGGGAGTGCGAAGGCGACATTGATGATCGTCGCGGGGAGCGCGATGCGCAGCGTGGTGAAGATCGTCGGCCACAGGCTGCGACTGGTGAAGAACTTTGCGTAGCTGTCGAGCGCGCCGCCGCTCTCCGGGCGAAACGACAGCAGGAGCCCGTAGGCGAACGGATAGACGAACAGGAGCACCATGACCGCCGCCGCGGGCGCGACGAGCAGCGCGGCTCGATCGGCAGTCGGCGCGCCACTCCTCATCGGTAGGCCGGGTAGACCAGCACGCGTGCCGCCGGCACCGTGGCATGCACCGTGGTGCCGCGCTCGACGCGGCCCTGGGCCCGCGCAAAGAGCCGCTCGCGACCGCCGATCGAGATCTCGACGAGACAGTCGCGCCCGTAGTACTCGACGTTCTCGACCTCGCCGGGGATCGCGTTGGGCGCGCCCGCCGGGCCGATCACGATCTCGTCGGGCCGCACCGCCGCGAATGCGCGCTGCACCGGCAGCTTCTGCTTGGCCATGCCGCGCAGCGTGCCCCACGGCCCGCGCAGCGTGACCTCGTCGCCTTCGATCGACTCGATGTCGAGCTCGAGCATGTTGCGGTAGCCCATGAAGCGCGCCACGGAGACGTTGGCCGGCTGGGCATAGACCTCCTCGGGCGTGCCCATCTGCTGCAGGTTGCCCGACTCCAGCACGGCGATCCGATCGGCCATCGAGAGCGCTTCGTCCTGGACGTGGGTGACGTAGATCGTGGTGCGGCCGAGCTCGCGGTGGATGCGGCGGATCTCGGCCCGCATCTCGAGCCGCAGCTTGGCGTCGAGGTTCGACAGCGGCTCGTCCATCAGCACCAGGCGCGGCTCGACGACGATCGCGCGCGCGATCGCCACGCGCTGCTGCTGCCCGCCCGACATCTGCCCGGGGAGCTTGTCCTCGTGGCCCTCGAGCTGGACCAGCGCGAGCGCGCGCTCGGTGCGCTTGTCTCGCTCGGCGGCCGGGACGCCGCGCATCACGAGGCCGAACTGCACGTTCTTGCGCACGGTCATGTGCGGGAACAGCGCGTAGTTCTGGAACACCATGCCAAAGCCGCGCTTCTCCGGCGGCAGCGTATCGAGGCGCTCCTCGTTGACGAAGATCGCTCCCGACGACAGCGGCAACAGCCCGGCGATGCAGTTGAGCGCCGTCGACTTGCCGCAGCCCGACGGGCCGAGCAGCGCGACGAACTCGCCGCGCTTGACGGTCATCGTCAAGTTGTTGAGCGCGGCCATGCTCCCAGGGCGGCCGAATCGCCGCGTCACCTGGTCGAGCCGCAGGCTATCGAAGTCGCCTTGCATCCAGCCGGGAAAGTAATTCACTTTTCGATCTACTTTTTGGCTTTCTGGGCGCCGACTTCTTCGTCCCAGCGATGAAAGGCCGCGACCATCGCCTTGGCCTCGAGCGGCGGACGATGCGGGAACTTGGCCAGCCACTCGTCGTACTCGGGCCGGCCGAACTTCTTGATCACGTCCTGGCTCGCCTTGGGCGCCATGTCGAGCGTGACGCCCTTCACCGACGGGCCGGGATAGAAGTAGCCCTTGTCGAACGTGAGCGCCTGCTGCTCGGGCTGGAGCAGGAACGCCATCAGGTCGAGGACGACGGCGAGCTTCTCGGGCGCGAGCCCCTTGGGCACGATCATGAACTGCGTGTCATTGACCCACGTCATGTCCTTGAACGCGGCGACCTTGTACTTCTCGGGCACGATGCCCAGCGCGCGCGGATTGATGTCCCAGCCGGTGACCGTCATCGTCATGTCGCGCGAGCCCTCGCCGAACTCCTTCATCGTCGCCGTGGTCCCGCTCGGGTAGTACTCGATGCACGAGTCGAGCTCCTTGAGGAACGCCCAGGTCTTGTCCCAGCCGGCCATCGGATCCTAGGGGTCCTTGTCGCCGAGCAGGTACCGCAGCCCCATGAGGAACGTGCGGCCGGGGCCCGAGTTGGCCGGCCGGGCATAGATGAAGCGATCCTTGTGCGCCTTGCACCAGGCCAGGAGCTCCGCCGGCGTGGTCGGCGGCGACTTCACGGTGTCGGGGTTGTACTCGAGCAGCGGCCCGGCGGGCATGAACACCACCGCGAGCGCCTGATCCTGCGCGAGCTTTTGCATCTCGCGCGCCTGATCGGTGTAGTTGTCGAGCACCTTCGGGAACAGGTCGGCGTGATCGGGCAGGATGCGCGTCCACAGCCCCTGCTCGATGCCGGCGGCGAGGATGTCCGTGCCGCCGAGGACGAGGTCGATGTCCATGCGACCGGCGGCCTGCATCGCCTTGAGCTTGCCGGGCAGCTCGGGCGCCGGTGCCTTGTTGAAGGTGAGCTTGTCGACCTTGCCGGGGTACTTGGTCTTGAACGCCTCGATCGCTGCCTGCACGAGCTGGAGCGTGCCCGCGGCGTCCATGACGTTGATCGTGACGGCGCCGGTGGTCTTGTCGGCGCCCGCCGTCGGGGTCGCGCCCTCCTTGAGGACGGCAGCGCCCTGCGGCTTGCTCTCGCGCTTGCAGCCCGCGGCGAGCGCGAGCCCGGCGACGGCGGCGAGGAGGCCTGCGAGCTTACGAATACGTGTGTCCATGGTGTCCTCCATCGCAATCGTCATCAGACATCATTCGAGCCGGTAGGCGCGCTTCGCCAGCCGGTAAGCGAGATCGACGGCCACGTCGCGGGCGTCATCCTCGTCGAGGCGGTGGTCGGCGACCAGCCGCGACAGGAACGCGCAATCCATCCGGCGGGCGACATCGTGTCGGCCCGGGATCGATAGCAATGCTCGTGTATCATCATTGAAGCCCACGGTGTTGTAGAAGCCCGCGGTCTCGGTGGTGCGCTCGCGGAAATACCGCATGCCTTCGGGGCTGTCGTAGAACCACCACGGCGGGCCGAGCCGCAGGATCGGATAGTGGCCTGCCAGCGGTGCGAGCTCGCGCGAGTAGGCCGATTCGTCGAGCGTGAACAGGATCAGCGTGAGCCGGGGCTCGTTGCCGAAGCGATCGAGCAGCGGCTTCAGCGCGTGTACGTAATCGGTGGCGGCGGGAATATCGGCGCCCTTGTCGCGACCGAATGCCTTGTAGACGGCCGGATTGTGATTGCGGACCGACCCGGGATGAAGCTGCATGACCAGGCCGTCGGAGAGGCTCATGCGCGCCATCTCGAACAGCATCTGGCCGCGGAACCGCTCCGCCTCCGCGGGCGACAGCCGGCCGGCGAGCGCCCCGGTCAGGAGCTTCTGGCACTCGTCGGGCGGGAGATCGAACGTCGCCGCCGACGGGTGGCCGTGGTCGGTCGCCGTGGCGCCCATCGAGATGAAGAACTTGCGCCGGTCGGCGAGCGCGCGCAGATAGCCCGGCCAGCTCGGGCATGTCGGGGTCGATGACCGGATC
>DATIPJ010000267.1:0-1811 GCA_035472155.1 Kofleriaceae bacterium | reverse complement strand
GTCAGAAGCGCGTCGAGGTCGGAAGCGCGTCGAGGTCGGAAGCGCGTCGAGGTCGGAAGCGCGTCGGGGTTCGGACCGCATCGAGGGGCTCGTGCGCGTCCAGGCGGCCCTTTAGGCTGTTCTGCCATCCGGTCGACATGGACCGTAAGCGGTGACACCATCAGCGCGCGATGCCCACCGCCAAGACGCCGCAGACGCGCGCCGAAGTCACCTCGTACAAGGAAACGTCGCTGCATGCGCATGTGATGGCGTTCCTGGGAGAGCTGGCGGCGCGGAACGACCCGCGGTTTCATCTGTCGTCGTTTGGGACCAGTCCCGGCGGGCGTGACATGCCGCTATGTGTGCTGTCGGCGCATGGGATCCGGACGCCCGAGGCATCGCGGGCGCGCAATCTGCCTGTGGTGCTGATCATCAATGGCATTCATGCAGGGGAGGTCGAGGGGAAGGAGGCGAGCATGATACTGATGCGCGACCTGCTCGATGGGTTGGATGAGGGGCTGCTCGGTGAGCTGACGCTGGTGGTGGTGCCGCTGTTCAACCCGGATGGCAACGATGCGGTGGACCCGGCGAACCGGCGGCTCGACCTTCCCAAGCTGCACGGGCAGATCGGGCCGGAGCGGGTCGGTACGCGGGTGAATGCGTCAGGGATCAACCTGAATCGCGACTATCTGCGGCAGGCGGCACCGGAGATGCGGCTGCTGCATTCGCGCGTGGTGCAGGTGTGGCAGCCGGAGCTGACGATCGACTGCCATGCGACGAATGGCTCGGTGCACCGCTACGACATGACGTACGACGTGCCGCATACGGCCGGGACCGGCCGCGAGGAGCCGATCGCATACATGCGCACGACGATGATGCCGGCGGTGACGGCGGCGGTCGCCAAGAACCATGGGGTGACGGCCGGCTGGTACGGCAACTTCGTCGAGGACGAGCGCTCGCTCGACGCCGGGCGAGACGCCGATCCGAAGACGCCGGTGACCGAGGGCTGGATGACGTACACGCACCACCCGCGGTTCGGCAGCAACTACCGCGGGCTGACCGGTCGGCTCGACCTGTTGCTCGAGTGCTACTCGTACTTGCCGTTCGAGAACCGCGTGCACACGACGTACGCGTGTCTGATCGAGGCACTGCGCCACACGGCGAGCGAGCGCGCCGAGATCGCGCAGCTGGTGCTGGCGTGTCGCGCGCCGCGCGGGCGCATGGCGATCCGCTACCGCCTCGATGCGTTCGACGAGGTGATCGAGGTGCCGACGCGCACGCCGCGCACGCCCGACGGCGCGCCCTCGAGCGTGACGGTGCGCTACTTCGGCAAGTTCGTGGGAACGAACATCATCGAGCGGCCGCCGGCATATCTGGTGGACGCGACGCTCGCGGCGCACCTCGAGCATCACGGGCTCGCGGTGGAGGCGGCCCCCGACGAGCTCGAGGCCGAAGTGGCCACGGTCGCCGAGATCGCGAGCGAGGGCGGGCGCAAGATCCTCGAGTCGGCGAAGGTCGGCGACGTGCGAGTCGAGTGGAAGCGCGGCACGCGCAAGGCGCCGCCGGGAAGCAAGCTCGTGCGCACCGATCAGCCGCTCGCGGCGATCGCGGTGTACCTGTGCGAGCCCGAAAGCGACGACGGCGCCGTCGAAAACGGCCTCGTGAGCGCACCCGCTGTCGGCGCCGAGTTCCCGATCTGGCGCGCGTGGCCGTGACTGCGATCCGCGACAGGCTCTCGATCGGACACACGCGGCCGTGACCGCGATCTGCGACAGGCTCTCGATCGGACACACGCGGCCGTGACCGCGATCCGCGACAGGCTCTCGATCGGA
>DATIPJ010000266.1:0-3350 GCA_035472155.1 Kofleriaceae bacterium | reverse complement strand
GGGGATGGGCCCGGGAGGGTTGGTCGGGGCTGCTTCTGGGGGTTGGGGAGCGGGGCGTCTAGCAGGGTGCGATGCACGAGGGCGCGGGGGCTAGCGAGGAGGTCGGGGCGTCGAGCGGTCGATTGTGGTCGACATTGGGGTTGGTCAGGTCGCGTGAGCCGGAGGTCTTGGGGTAGGGGACGGCTCACGCGACCTGTTTTTTGGCGCCCTGCGAGGGTACGTGCGCCAGGCATCGAGGCGATCACGAGACGATCGAGCGGCGATCGCACTATGATGTCCGTCTCGATGACGGTCGTCGTCCTGGACTTCGATGGAACGATGACCGACGCCGAGGCCGAGGGGCGTCCGTTTCGCGATGGCTATCTGGCGGATCTGTGCGCGCTCGTGGGGCGGCCGGCGGGCGATGCGGAGATCGCGAGCATCGCCGACGATGTCGAGGCGGAGCTGGCGCGCGCGCCGGAGGCCCACCCGTTCCTGTGGATGGGGCGCGCGGTGGCGCCTGCGACGGTGGACCCGTACTTGCGCATGGTGCCGATCGCGCATCGCATCCTCGATCGGTTCGGTGCGTTCCCGGGCGCCGAGGATCGCGGCCGGCTGCTGGGCAGCGTGCTCTACCGCTACAACTACGCCAAGACGATCGGGCATCCGGTGTTTCGGCCTGGTGCCGGCGAAGCGTTGCGCGGGCTGCGCGGCACGCCCACGTGGATCGTGACGAACTCGGACACGGCGACGGTCGCCGAGAAGCTCGCGGCGCTGGATCGCGAGTCGCCCGGGGCGGCGTGGCTGGCGACGCGCGTGCGCGGCCATGCGCGCAAGTTCGATGTCGACGACGACTGGGCCGCCGCGCCCGAGTCGCTCGCGCTGCCCGGGCTCGAGCGGCCGGTGCTGCTGCGGCGGCGGCACTACCATGGGATCCTCGAGGCGATCCTCGAGGAGGCGGGCGCCCGCATCGCCGATCTGATCGTGATTGGCGACATCTTCGAGCTGGATCTCGCGATGCCGCTGGCGATGGGCGCCCGGGTCGGGCTCGTGGCGTCGGGGCACACGCCGGCCTACGAGCGCGCGTTCGTCGCCGGGCATGCGCGCGGCCGTGTGATCGAAGACCTGCGGGAAATTCCGCAGGTCGCGCTCGGTTGAGGTTTTGTGGCATGCGCGGTCACGCCGCGGGGCCGTTGCGCCTATACCTGGGTATGGCCAATCGCATCGCCGCACGCGCCGGGGCCCTCGCCGGGGCTCTCGTCGTGTTCTGGGGCACGGGCCAGGCGCGCGCTGGCGGCGGTTGAGCGGGTTGAAGCAATCCGAACCTCCCGGTCGGGGGGGCCGAAACCAGCGACGTCGAGCCCGGTCGGCTGACGCTGGATCTGTTCTCGCTCGCGACGACCGCGACGGCGCGCCACGACGCGGCCGAGACGATCGTCGGCGGCGGGCCGGCGACGGTGGTGCACGATCAATCGATCTTCAACAGCGAGGCGCGCCTCGCCGCGGAGCTCGGCATCCGCGACGGGCTCGCCGCGGGGCTCATGTTGCCGCTCCGCGTCTATCGAACGACGATCCGGTATCTCGGCACCGGCGGAGAGCAGGTCGCGATCGAGAACCCCAACATTCATCATCGCAACGAGACGCTCGCCGGCATGGGCGATCCGTGGCTCGTCGGCCGGGTCTCGCACCGCTTGGGCGGCTTCCTCGTCGGTGCGCGGCTCGGAGTTTCGCTGCCGCTCGGGCGCACCGAGCCGGATCCGTTCGAGCTCGGAGACATGGGGCTGCCGCACGAGCACTCGCAGTTCGGGACGGGGACGCTGTTGCCGATCGCCGGCGTCGAGGCGGTGCGGGTGTTCGATCGGTTCTCGATCGACGCGGCGGCGCTCACGGTGCAGAGCGTGTACGCGAACGGGCGCGGCTATCAGGCAGGGGACCGCTATGCGGGGGCGCTGGGCGTCGCGTCGGCGCTCGGCACCAAGCGCTGGCGATTCCGGATCGCAGGCGAAGCCCAAGGGGAGACCGCAGAGCGATGGCACGGAATGATTCACGCCGAGGAGGGCAACACGGGGCGGGTCGACGTGCTCGCCGGGCTCGAGGCGACGTGGCTGTGCTCCGATGACTGGCACGTCTCCGCGTCGCTGCGGCTGCCGGTGTACACGCGCGTGGAGGGCGGACAGCTCGACGTCACGGGCTTCGCCGGGGTCTCGTTCGGCACGCACTTCCACCTCTTCGAGGGCGCCGGGCACGAGCGCGAGCATGGCCATGAGCATGCGAAGCCGGGGGACTGGGCGGGCCTCGACAAGGCGGATCTGACCGATCGCGGCGAGGCGGTCGACCTCGTTCCGGTGGCGGGCAAGATCACCGTGTTCGACTTCTGGGCGACGTGGTGCGAGCCGTGCAAGGTGCTCGACGGCGAGCTCGCCGAGGTCGCGCGGCGCCATCCGGAGGATGTCGCGATCCGCAAGATCAACACCGTCGATACCGATTCACCGGCGTCGCAACGGTATCTCGCGGACGCGACGTTGCCGCACATCAAGGTCTATGGACGCGATGGCAAGCCGTTGTTCGAGCGGTCGGCATCGCCGGTGGCGCTCGCGGCAGAGGTCGAGAAGGCGGTGACCGGTGCGCGCGCGCGTGTGGCGGTGCCTCCGGATGCGCGCCGGATCTCGATCGATGTCGTCGATGCCGGCTACGCGCCGGCCCGCGTCGAGGTCAAGGCCGGCGAGCCGGTGGTGCTCGTGTTCACGCGCCGGTCGGAAGCGACGTGCGCGACGGATGTCCACTTCACGCTGCCCGACGGAACACGGATCGACGAGGAGCTGCCGCGCGGCAAGCCGATCGAGATTCCGCTGCGGATCGATCGCGCCGGCGAAGTCACGTACGCGTGCGGCATGCGCATGCTGCGCGGCACCATCGTCGTGCGCTGACGAGCCGTCCGGCGAGCGGACGTGCGCGGCGGCCTATGGCGTGAATGACTTGATCAGCTCGCGGCGCATGACCTTGCCGCTCGACGTCTTCGGAAGATCGGCGAGGAATCGGACCAGGCGCGGGCGCTTGTAGGCCGCGAGGCGGTCCTCGGTGAACGCGATGATCTCGGGCTCCGTCGCGGCGGCGCCGGGGCGCAGCACGACATAGGCGCAGGCGAGCTCGCCCTTCATCGCGTCGGGGACCGCGGCCACCGCGACCGCGGCCACCGCCGGATGCTCGACGAGCACGCGCTCGATCTCGGCCGGATAGATGTTGTAGCCGGCGGTGATGATCATGTCCTTCAGGCGATCGACGATGAAGAAGTGGCCATCGTCGCTCGCATAGGCGAGGTCACCGGTGTGCAGCCAGCCGTCGGGCTCGATCGTGTCGGCGGTGGCGGTCGG
>DATIPJ010000265.1:0-9778 GCA_035472155.1 Kofleriaceae bacterium | reverse complement strand
GTCGCGGCGCCACGAGGTCGTCGAGACCGCGCTGTGGCTGTCGCTGTTGCGCGCGCTGTCGGGCAGCGAGGCGTACATGAAGCGCGCGGCGGGGCGGATCAGCTCCGAGGGCGTCGCGCGGTTCCTGGTCTCCGAGCCCGCGTTCCCGCGCTCGATCGCCTACTGCGTGCACTCGGCGTACAGCCGGCTGTGCGACATCCGCCCGCCGGAGTCGCACGACCTCCCCGGCGGCGGGGCGCTCGAGCGCCTGCGCATCCTCGACACCTGGGTCGGCGCGCGGCGCACCGAGCCGCTCCCCGGGACCGGCGTGCACGACCTCTTGACCCACGTCGTCGACGAGGTCCACGAGATCTGCGACACGATCGGCCGCGAGCTGCTGGGCGCGTCCGCCGCCGCGAGCTGACCGCGCGGCTGCGATCGGAACAGCCCCCGCGTCCCGGTGTGTCGCATCGACGCGGCGAGCGATGGTCGACCAGGGGGGCGCCTCGGTGTAGGCTGACCGCGGTGGGTGTGCTGATCGAGCTGCACGATGTCGCGCGGTACTATCAGATGGGCGACGAACGCATCGCGGCGCTCGATGGCGTCAGCTTCGCCATCGAGGCGGGGGAGATGGTCGCCATCGTGGGCTCGTCGGGCTCGGGCAAGTCGACGCTGCTGAACCTGCTGGGCTGCCTCGATACGCCGTCGCGCGGGCGCTACGTGCTCGACGGCCGCGATGTGCAGGGCCTGTCCGACGACGACCGCGCCCGCGTGCGCAACCGCCAGATCGGCTTCGTGTTCCAGAGCTTTCAGCTCCTGCATCGCGCGACGGCGCTGAACAACGTCGCGCTGCCGCTCGTGTACCGCGGCGTGCCGGCGCGCGAGCGGCAGCGGCAGGCGGCGGAGGCGCTCGCGCGGGTCGGGCTGTCGCATCGGCTGCACCACAAGCCGTTTCAGCTGTCGGGCGGGCAGCGCCAGCGCACGGCGATCGCGCGCGCGCTCGTGACGCAGCCGTCGCTGCTCCTGTGCGACGAGCCGACCGGCAACCTCGACTCGACGACGACCGAGGACATCCTGGCATTGTTCGGGCGGCTGCACGCCGACGGCCATACGATCCTGATCGTGACGCACGAGCCGGCGATCGCCGCGCGCTGCCCGCGGGCGATCCGGATCTTCGACGGGAAGATCGTCGCCGATGGCAAGGGCAGCGAGATCGCGTACGAGTCGCCGAAGGCCGGTGCCGCGTGAGCGCACGGCCGCCGATGGCCATCGGCTGGAGGGCGGACCTCGCCGCGTGCGCGGTCCTCGCGGCATGCGCGGCCCTCGCGGCATGCCACGGGGAGATCGAGCGGCCCTCCGCGGGCGAACCGGTGCGCACCGTGCGGGTCGCGCGCGGCGACGTGGTCGAGCGGCAGGTGCTGACCGGCGAGCTGCGCGCGGCGAGCGCGGCCGTGCTGACCGTGCCACGCACGGATGCGTGGCAGCTGGCGATCCGGTGGCTCGCCGAGGACGGCGCGATCGTCGCCGCGGGCGACAAGGTGGTGGAGCTCGACAACTCGGCGTTCACCGCGCAGCTCGACGAGAAGCGGCTCGGTGTGCTCGAGGCGGAGATGACCTTTCGCGGCGCGCAAGCGCTGACGGCGATCGAGACTGCGACCAAGGAGACCGAGCTGCGCCAGCAGCGGATCGCGCTCGAGAAGGCGACCGTGCGCGCCGACGTGCCGGGCGATCTGCTCACGGGGCGCGAGGTGCAGGAGCGCCAGCTCGAGAAGAAGCGCGCCGAGATCGCGGTCGAGAAGGCCGAGCACGGGCTGACGGCGCAGCGCGAGGAGGCCGCGCTCGATCTCAGGATCAAGCAGATCGAGCTCGACAAGGCGCGCCGCGCGATCGAGGCCGCCGAGAAGACGATCGCCGAGCTGGTGCTGGTGGCGCCGCGCGGCGGGATGATCGTCGTCCAGGAGCACCCGTGGCTCGGCCGCAAGATCCACAACGGCGACACCGTGCAGCCCGGCATGGGGCTGGTCTCGCTGCCCGACCTGACCGAGCCGATGCGCGTCCACGCCGAGCTGAGCGACGTCGACGACGGTCGGGTCACCATCGGCATGACCGGCACCTGCACGCTCGATGCGTACCCGGCCGACCCGATCGCCTGCACGGTCAAGGAGCTGAGCCCCGTCGCGCGCACCAAGGGCGAGTCGTCGCTCCGCAGGGCATTCGCCGTCGATCTCGACCTCGGCAAGACCGACCCGGCGCGCATGCGCCCCGGCGTCTCGGTCAAGGTCGAGCTGCGCCCGCACGTGCTCGCCCGCGCCGTCGTCGTACCGCGCGGCGCGCTGATCGCCGCCGCGCCACCCTCGCCTACCCGGGTTCGCCTGGTCGCCGGCGAGCTGCGCGACGTGAAGCTCGGCGCCTGCGACGCACAGGTGTGCGCCGTCGAGGCAGGCCTCGCCGAGGGCGACGCCATCGTGATCGGAGGCGCGCCGTGACGCGCGCGACGGGCGTGCTGGCGGCGATCGTCCCGGTGGCGGCGCTCGGGCTTGGCTGCGGACGGAGCGGCACCGGGCCGGCGCTCGCCGAGGTGCGGCGCGATGACCTGGTGGTCGGCGTCGAGGTGACCGGCGTGCTCGAGGCGGTCGACTCGACCGATATCAAGCCGCCGCCGCTGCCCAACGTGTGGAACTTCAAGATCGCCAACCTCGTGCCCGAGGGGCAGGAGGTCAAGGCCGGTGATCCGATCATCGCGTTCGACGCCTCCGATCAGGTCCGCGAGCTCGAGAGCATGCGCAACGAGGCCGAGGCCGCGCGCAAGAAGCTCGACAAGAAGCGCGACGATGCGCAGCTGGCGCGGCGCGACAACGAGCTCAAGATCGCCGAGGCCGAGGCGACGCTGCGCAAGGCGCGGCTCAAGACCGATGCGCCCGCGGACCTGGTGGCGTCGGTGCAGCAGCGCCAGGTCGAGCTCGATGCTCAGGCAGCCCAGCTCGGGCTCGACGCCGCGAAGAATCACGCCGAGCAGACCGAGCGCTCGAACCGCGAGGAGATCGAGCGGCTGACCGAGAAGCTGACGTACGCGCGCCAGCGCGTCGACGAGCTCGGCCAGCGCGTCGCGCGCATGCAGGTGGCGGCGCCGCGCGCGGGGACGATCGTGTACCCGGCCAACGACCAGGGCGAGAAGCACAAGGTCGGCGACGGTGTCTGGCGCATGGAGGACGTGCTGCAGATCGTCGGGCTCGGCCGCATGCTCGGCAACGGCCAGGTCGACGAGGTCGACATGGCGCGGCTCGCCGATCGCCAGCCGGTGGTGCTGCGGCTCGACGCGCTTCCCGACGCGCAGCTGCGCGGCACGATCGCGTCGATCGCGCGCACGGTGCAGGTCAAGTCGAACACCGATCCGAGCAAGATCGTGAAGCTCAAGATCGCGATCGAGACGACGAAGGTCCCGCTGCGGCCGGGGATGCGGTTCCGCGGCCAGGTCGAGACCGAGCACGCCACCGGCGTCGTCCAGGTCCCCGCCGACGCGGTGTTCGTCACGCCCGAGGGCCCGGTCGCGTTCCGCAAGACCAGCGGCGGCCTCGAGCGCGTGCGGCTCTCGCTCGGCCGCCGCACGCCCACCGCGATCGAGGTGACGTCGGGCCTCGCCCCCGGTGACCGCGTCTCGCGCAGCGACCCGGAGGTCGCGCGATGAGCGGACCGAGCGAAGCCCGGGGCGACACGCCGGAGGCGCGGTCGGCCCGGAACAGCGGAGCGAGGGACGCTGGGAAGACGATGAAGCGCGCCGCGATCGCCATCGCCATCGCCGTCGTGCTCGCGCTCGGAGGCGCCACCGCGGGGCTCTTGCGCGGTGCGGCGGCGCCGCCCGACGATGTGGCGACGTACACGGTGGCCCGCCAGGGCTTCGTGCGGCGCGTGACGGCCGAGGGCAACCTGCGCGCGGTGAAGGCGACGCGGCTGGCGACGCCGCGCGGCGGCGCGCGCATGGGCCCGATGAAGATCGCGTGGATGGCGCCCGATGGCTCGCAGGTGAAGGCGGGCGAGGTGGTCGTACGCTTCGACGCGGGCGAATACGAGAAACAGATGCGCGACGGCCAGGCCGACCTCGACGCGGCCCATGCGAAGCTGTCGAAGGAGAACGTCAAGTCGGCCAACGCGGTCTCGGGCCGCGATCGCGATGCGGTGCTCGCGCGCGACGAGCTCGATCGCACGCGGCGGTTTCAGGCCAAGGACGCGATGATCTTCTCGCGCAACCAGATCATCGAGTCCGAGGTCGACGAGCAACTCGCGGGCGCCAAGCAGACGCACGCCGAGAACGCCAAGCAGATCGAGCGCCGGCTGTCGGTGTCGAATGCGGCGGTGATCGCCGTCGAGCGCCAGAAGGCCGAGCTGGCGATCTCGCACGCGCAGGCCGCGCTCAAGAGCATGGAGCTCACGGCGCCCAGCGATGGCATCTTCGTGCTCGAGCGCAACTGGCGCGGCGCGATGCCCAAGATCGGCGACTCGATGTGGCCCGGCCAGACGATCGCCGAGATCCCGATCCTCGAGACGATGGAGGCCAGCGTCTACGTGCTCGAGGTCGATGGCAGCGGGCTCGCCGAGGACCAGCCGGCGCAGGTGGTGGTCGAGGCGCGCCCGGACCGCGTCTTCGAGGGCAAGATCCGCATGGTGGACAAGCTCGCGCAGCCGCGCCAGCCCGGCTCGCCGGTGCAGTACTTCGGCGTCGTGATCGCCCTCGCGCGCACCGATCGCGAGGTCATGAAGCCCGGCCAGCGCGTGCGCGCGACGCTCGTCCTCGATCAGGAGGATGCGCTGGTCGTGCCGCGCCAGGCGATCGTCGAGCGCGACGGCAAGCCCGCGGTGTTCCGGCGCGCGGCCGGCGGCCCGGAACACCGGCCCGCCGGTGGTTTCGAGGCCGTGGTCGTCGAGCTCGGCGCCGCGACCTCGGGCCGCGTGGTGATCACCAAGGGCCTCGCCGCGGGCGACGTGATCGCCCTGCGCGACCCGACCGCGCACGAGGCGCGCGACAGCGACGGCTCGGGCAAGGCGGAGCGCGCGCGATGAGGCGCCTCCTCGACGCATTCGTCACGGCGTGCGGCAGCCTCGCCGAGCACAAGCTGCGCACCACGCTCACGATGCTCGGCATGATGTTCGGCGTCGGCGCGGTGATCGCCATGCTGTCGATCGGCGCGGGCGCCGAGACCCAGGCCCTCGCGCTGATCGATCGGCTCGGCACGCGCAACGTCGTGGTGCGCGCGCGCACGTTCAAGCAGCAGGAGCTCGAGGAGATCCGCAAGAAGTCGATCGGCCTGTCGCAGCGCGACGTCGAGGCGATCCAGGAGGCCATCCCGGGCGTCGCGTTCGCCGCGCCGCGGATCGAGATCGAGCCCTACAAGGTCATCGCCGCGGGCGCCAAGACCGAGGCCGCCGTGTATGGCGTCGGCCACCGCCACCGCGAGGTCACGCCGTTCGCGCTGCGCGAGGGTCGCTTCATCGACGACGACGACGAGACCCGCCATGCCCAGGTCTGCGTGATCGGCGCGGCCGTGCGCCGCGACCTGTTCGGCGCCGACCCGGCCCTGGGCAAGGACCTCAAGATCAACGACGTCTGGTTCGAGGTGATCGGCGTGCTCGCGCCCGAGCCCGGCCCGGTCACCGCGGTGCAGGGCGTCGCGGTGTCGTCGACCGAGCGCGAGATCTATTTGCCGTTTACCACCGCCTTGCGCAAGCTCGACCGCGATCCGCTCAAGTCGCCGCTCGGTGAGATCGTCGTGCGCCTCACGCCCACGGCGCCGGCGGGCGAGACCGGTGCGGTCGTCGGCACGCTGCTCGATCGCCTGCACGGCGGCGCGCGCGACTACGACATCGTCGTGCCCGAGGCGCTGCTCCAGCACAGCAAGCAGACCCAGCAGCTGTTCAACCTGGTCATGGGCCTCATCGCCGGCATCTCGCTGCTCGTCGGTGGCATCGGCATCATGAACATCATGCTGGCCTCGGTGCTCGAGCAGACCCGCGAGATCGGCGTGCGCCGCGCGGTGGGCGCCCGCCGCGCCGACATCCGCTTTCAGTTCCTGGTCACCGCGTTCTCGCTCGCCCTCCTCGGCGGCTTGCTCGGCGTGGCGCTCGGCCTGGCGATCGCGCGCGGCGTCGCCGCCTATGCCGACTGGCCGACCGTCGTCACCACCACCTCGATCGCGCTCTCGCTCGGCGTCTCGATCGCCGTCGGCGTCGCGTCGGGCCTCTACCCCGCCATGCGCGCCGCCCGCCTCGATCCGATCGAGGCGCTGCACGCCGAGTGACTCGCTCGGAAAAGACGGCTCGCATTCGCTCGCCTTAGGGGCGCCGCACCTCGAGCTCGATGCGGCGCTCCTCGAGGAGGCGGCCGGTGGCGCGCAGGAGCGCCGCGGTCGCCTTCTTGTGGCCGAGCACGGCGGTCAGCTCGGCGAGCTGGGCGCTGGCCAGCTCCTCCTGGCGCTGGGCGACGACGAAGTTGGACGACGTCCCGTTGAGGAACTTGCGCTGCTCGGCGTCGAGGCTGCGCGTCGACAAGTCGCGGAACCGCGCGGCCGCGGTGACCTGCTGCGCGGCGCTCTGCTGCGTGCGCACGGCGTCGCGCACCGCGAGCCACACGTCCTGCACTGTCTGCTCGCGGCGGACCTGGGCGATGCGCTGGCGCGCGCGCTCGAGCTCGGCGGCGGCCGCGGTGGCGCGGCGCAGGGGCGTCCACGTCATGTTCAGCATCACGCTGTAGCCCGGCGCATCGGTGCGCCCGATCTCGTCGAGGGCGTCGCGGTAGAGGCCGCCCTGCCCGACCAGCGTCGCGGACACGCCGACGTCGATCTGCGGCAGCTGGTCATTGTCCGCCTTGCGGACAGCCAGCGCCTGCGCCTGCAGATCGAGGTCGAGCTGCGCCAGCTCGGGCCGGTTCTTGAGCGCGACCGCGAGCATGTCCTCGGGCCGGTGCGCCTCGGCCGCGAACCGCGGCATGTCGGTCGGCAGGATCGGCCGCGCCCACTGCTCGCGCGGCAGCGCCAGGATCGCGCGCAGACGGTCCGAGGCGTCCTCGATCGCCTGCTCGGCCTGCAACACCTGCAGCACGCGCTGCGCGAGCGTGCTCTCGGCGGAGATCAGGTCCGACGGCGGCATCAGCCCGGCATCGATCTGGCGGTGGGTGAGCGCCAGCTGGTCCTCGGCGCGCTTGCGCGAGCGCAGCTCGAGGTCGTAGCGATACAGCGCCTGCACCACATCCCAGTAGGCGTCCTCGGTTCGCTCGACGACGTCGACCGCCGCGACCGCGAGCTGCTGGCGCTCGCGCTCCGACGCCAGCTCGGCGCGCAGCACGTCGATGCGCGGCACGACCAGATCGGTCGAGAAGCCGCGCAGCAGCGGCTGGGTCACCGTGAGCGCCACCTGCGAGCGGTACGTCAGTAGCCCGATCGCCGTGCCCGCCGTCGAGCGCACGCGGCCGTTGGTGAAGTCGACATCGAGCTGCATCCCGGTCGCGAGCCGCTGCGCCAGCGACAGCCGCCAGTCGTCGGTCACCACGCTCAGGATCTCGCCCGCGCTGCCCTCCTGCGCGGTCGTGGGCGGGCTGTCGGCGCGGCCGTGCGCCAGCGACGCGGCGAGCACGGGCTCGAACGCACCGCGCGCGATGCCGACCCCGAGCCGCGCGATCTGCACCGACTGGCGCTCGATCGCGATCCCGAGGTTGCCGTGCACCGCCAGCCGCAGCGCCTCGGCGAGATCGAGCCGCCACACCGCGCGCGCGTCGGCGCTCGCCGGCAGCGGCGGCACCTCGGTCATGAAGTCGGGCGGCTCGTACGCCGCATCGTCGGCACGCGCATCACCGCCGCACGCACGCGAAGCCATCACCAAGCAGACCACCACGGCGACACCGATCGAACGAACTGCCATGGCGCGCAGCGTACATCGTCCGTGTCGTCGCTTTGACCACAGCGCGGTGCGCTGCTTGCAGCGACCACCACAGTGGCAATCTGTGGAAAGCGCGAGGGCGATCACGCTTGCAGGGCAGCGGCCGACTTTCGAGGCAGCGAAGCGGTATCGTGGATCGACCGCATCTGCGGGAGGTGGCCATGCGAGCGATCGCGTCCGTGCTGTTCGTCGTTCTTGCGTTTCACAGCGCCGCGCACGCGCAGCCGGGATCCGATGGTCGTCAGGGCCAGCCCTATCCCGCGCCGCCGCCAGGCCAGCCCTATCCGCCGCCGCAACCGTATCCCTATCCACCGCCCGGCGGCGCGACGGTACCGCCGCCCTATCAGTACGTGCCGGTCCAGCTCACCATCGACGAGCAAGACCTGCTCAACCAGGGCGAGATCACCGACGGCCGCCACGTCGGCGGCATCCTCGTCAGCCTGTTCTTCGGCCTCGGCGTGGGCCAGGCCGTTCAGGGCCGCTACGGCGACACCGGATGGATCTTCACCGTCGGCGAGGCAGCGTCGATGGTGGCGCTCATCGCGGGCGTGGTGAAGACGATCGACGACTGCTTCGACCTGGACGAACGCGATTGCCACGACAACAGCACGGGCAGCGCGCTGCTGATCGGCGGCTTCGTCGGCCTCGCCGCGTTCCGCATCTGGGAAGTCGTCGACGCGATCACGGGCCCGCCGAGGCACAACGCGCGCGTCCGCCAGCTCCGCATGCGCCTCGGCATGCCACCCACCAGCTTCGCCCGCCGGCTGCGGCCCTACATCGCGCCGCCGCTGTCGCGCGACGGCGGCGGCACCGCCGGCCTGACGCTGCGCTTCTAAGCTCAGGCGAGCGCGGTGCGCTCCGGGTGAGACCATCGCCGCCGCGCATCGATCTGTGTTACTCGACGGTATGCAGCGATCCGTCTATTGGGTTGTCCTGGTCCTCGCGCTCGGAGACGCGGCCTGTAGCGAAGCTCCGTGCGATCCCACCGCCGAGACGTGCACGCTCGACGCCGCCGTCAGCACGCTCACGGTCGCGGCCGGCCACGAGGACGAGGACACCTGCCAGAGCTGGACGCTCAACAACCCGACGGAGCTGTGGGTCAGCGGCATCACGCAGCACAACGACGGCGCCTATCACCATGCGAACTGGTTCTTCGTGCCCGACGATCAATTCGTCAAGCCCGACGGGACGTGGTCGTGCTCCGAGGCCAAGTTCAGCGAGTTCAGCGCGGCGCTGCTGGGCGGCTATCTGTTTGCGATGAGCACGCAGTCGCGCGAGGAGACACAGGACCTGCCGACCGGCAATGCGATCCGCATTCCGCCGTTCAGCCGCGTGATCGGCTCGAGCCACCTGCTCAATGCGGGCGACAGCGCCGTGACGTCGACGATGCGGCTGTCGATTCGCACCATCCCGCCGAGCGAGGTCCACGGCAAGCTCGCGCCCGGCCGCATCACCTACGAGGACCTCCACCTCGATCCGCTCTCGCAGTCGTCGTTCTCGACGAAGTGCATGATCGCCGATGCCTACGAGAAGGTGTGGAAGGTACCGGTCAACTACAAGCTCGTCTACACCCTCTCTCACTACCACTCACTCGGCATGTATACCGAGCTCCGGCTCGTGGGCGGCCCGCACGACGGCGAGGTCGTCATGCACCACGACGGCTACGGCGAGAACGCGGGCGTGCCGCTCGACCCGCCGGTCGACCTCGGCGCGCTCGGAGCGCGCGGCCTGCGCCTGACCTGCGGCTTCCAGAACCCGCGCCAGGTCGAAGTGAAGTGGGGCATCGGCGATCAGGAGATGTGCGTGATGGCCCTGCAGGCGATCACCGACATCGGCTGGGACGGCGCCGTTCCCACCGGCGCCGGCCAGAAGGTCG
>DATIPJ010000264.1:0-4226 GCA_035472155.1 Kofleriaceae bacterium | reverse complement strand
TCGCGCGTCGTGGTCATCTGCCCCTTGCCGTTGAAGGACAAGCTGATGCGGCTGTATTCGACGACGACGCGCACGCCGATCTGTGGCGTGATCGCAACATCGACGCCGGCGAGCGCCTCGATGCCGTAAACGGTGGCAGGGCCGTAGCTCGGCGTGCGCTGGATCGGGCCAGCATCGAGCATGAGCATGGCGTCGAGCCCGGCGAGTGCGGTGATGGTGGGAGTGATGGGGACATGGGCGCTGACGCCGGGAGCGATGGCGGTGTAGTCGACATCGGGAGCGTCGAGGGTGATGGCCATCGAGGTGAGCTTGTCGCGATCGGCGAGGTTGTGGCGACGGACGTAATCGAGGCCGACCTTGATGGTGGATGTGCTGCCGAGGTTGAAGCGATAGCGCGCGCCGAGGGCGTAATGGGATTGATCGATCGGCGCACTGACCGCTGTATTGGGGATCTTGATGCTGAGTCCGAAGGTCTTGTCGTAGGACGCGGCGAGGCCGAGCCGGGCGAGGCGATCGCCGGCACTGGCGAGTGCGAATGGGTAGACCTCGCCGTCGATGCGGCCGCCGCCGGCGGTGGTGCGAATGCGCGGCGGGACCTGGGTGAAGCCGCTGCGGGTGTCGTAGGTGAGCTGGCGCTGGGCGACGGAAGCGCCGGCCTCGGCGCGCGCGAGAGCCTGGCCGGGGGCGTAGGTTTCGCCGCGGCGGGATTTGCGCTTGCGCACGGCGGCTTCGTCGTCGGAGCGATCGCGCTCGTCATCAGAGGCGATGCGCTTGCGCCGGCGATCGGCGGTGTCGTCGGACGACCTGCGCTTGCGGTCGCCGGTGTCATCGTCGGAGGAGTTGCGCTTACGGTCGCTGGTGTCGTCGGAAGAGGCGCGTTTACGGTCGACGGCGTCGTCGGAAGAGGCGCGTTTGCGATCGACGACGTCGTCGGATTTGCGTTTGCGGTCGGGGGCGTCGTCGGAAGAGGCGCGTTTGCGGTCGGTGTCGTCGGATTTGCGTTTGCGGTCGGCGGCGTCGTCGGGAGAAGCGCGTTTGCGATCGGGGTCGTCGGCGCCCGCCCGGCGCTTGCGGTCGGTGTCGGCGAGGCTGCGGCTGTCGTCGTCGTGCTGGGCGACGGGCTTGTCGGCCGCGTCGTCGGCGGGCTCGTCGTCGGCGGACGCGGGCGTGCCGCCGAGGCGCTTGAGGACCTGATCGTGGATGCCGCGATGGAAGGCGGCGGAGTCGGTGGTCTTGAACTCGATGGTGAAGCCGCTGTCGGGCTTGCCGACGCGGTGGACGTCGATGTGAACCGAGCGCTTGCGGCCGGCGGTGCGGGCGGTGCCGCCGATGATGGCGACGACGTCGAGGGCGGGGGCGAGCTTGCGGACGGTCTTGGGGGCGAGGTCGGCGGCGAGGCCGAGCTTCTTGCGCTCGGCGGTGAGGTCGTCCGGGGTGACGACGGCGAAGTCCTTGCCGGCGAGGGCGTCGACCACGGCCTCGGTGATCGAGCCGTCGCGGTCGCCGCGGATCGGTGCCACGGCGACCTGGGTCTTGGGTCTGGCGAAGGCGGAGCTGGGCACCGCGAGGCAAGCGAGGCTGACCACGACCGCGAGAGCGCGCACGGATCGAGGATAGATCGGGATGGCGCCGGAGTGGCTGGCGAGTTGTGATCTAGCCCGCAATCGCGTCGTTACGTTTTTGGGTCACGACGGCCGGGCGCAGTGCTCGGAAGATGGCGTAGACGAGGGCGAGCGCGGCGAGGATGCCCACGGTCATGAGGACGCCCATCGGGCGCGCGATGCCGGCGGCGACGCAGAGCGCGGTGTTGACGGCAATGAAGATGAGCGGAGCCCAGGGATGGAAGCGGCTGGTGGGAAGCTCGGGGCGCTTCTTGCGGACGACGAAGTAGCTGGCGGTCTCGAAGATGCCGAGGAAGCCCTGCGCGAACAGGACGAGCGGGAGCATGGCGTTGAAGGAGTTGCTGGCGACGAGGATGAGGACGATGACGACGTGGAGGAGGAGGGCGCCGTAGGGGGTGCCGGCGCGGTTGATGGCGGCGACCGGGCGCGGGGCCATGCCGTCGCGCGCGAGCGCGAGGGCGACGTGGGTGCGCACGAGGATGCCGTCGGCGGCGACGCCGATCATCGACGACAGCAGGAGGAGGGAGAGCAGGCCGGCGCCGAATCTGCCGAGGACGAAGCCGGCGATGTCGACGGCGGGCCAGGCGCCGTAGGCGAGCGGGCCGCCGCCGAGGGCAAAGTACGTGGTGAGGTGGATCGCAAGGTAGAGCGTGAGGGTGAGGGCGACGGTGGTGACGAGGACGACCGGGAGGTCGCGGCGCGGCTGCTGGAGCTCTCCGGCGAGGATGACGACCTCCTGCCAGCCGAGCATGGTGAACCAGGCGGCGGAGAGGGCGGTGACGAAGGGCTGGACGGGGATGTCACCGGTGGCGGGCGGCGAGCCGGTGCCGCCGAGGATGAGCGCGAGCACGACGACGAGGAGGATCGTGGCGAGGCGGCCGCTGGTGAGGATGCGCTGGGTGATGGCGCCCGTGCGAAGGCCCGCCAGGGTGAGGGCGGCGAGGACGAGGAGCACGACCGCGCCGAGGATGCGCGGGTCGCCGGGGATCCAGGCGGAGAGCCGCTCGCCGATCGCGGCGTAGACGACGGCCTGGCGCAGGGTGTTGGCGACGCCGAAGTAGGTCCAGCCGTAGAGGAAGGACGCCGGGCCGCCGAAGGCGACGCGCACGTAGACGTAGCCGCCGCCGACCTCGGGGATGCGGCTCGAGAGGTCGGCGTAGAGGCTGGTGCCCATGAGGCAGACCGCGCCGACGGCGAGCCAGAGCAGGGTCGCGCCGCCGACGCCGCCGGTACCGGAGAGGACGAGGCCGGTGTTGCGGAACACGCCCACGCCGATGACGGCGCCGAGCGAGATCGCGAGTGCATCGACACGATCGAGACGACGCTCGAGCACGGCCATGCGCGGCATCGTTCCGCCATGTCGGAAGAGGAGTCAAACAAGGAGGGGTCCATTGGTCTTGGCGGGTGGCAATCGTCAGCTGGCACGCGCGTGTGCCACCGGTTGTTGAGTGCGCGCATGTATGCGTGCAAAGCCGACGCGGGGCGATGCGGGATGCGATAGGCTTCGCGCCATGACGGGCCTCACCGGAATGATCGACGACGCGCGCACGGACATCGCGGCGATCGGGACGTACCTCGACGGGCTGGAGCCGGCGGCGCGGTGGAGCGAAGTGAAGGAGCTCGATCGCGACCGGCAGCGCGCGCTGTACGAGAAAGCTGCGCACTCGTCGCCGATCGATCTGGTGCACTTCGTCGGCGATGCGGGGCCGCGCCAGGAGGTCATTCACGACGGCGTGAACACGCTGCCGGTGGCGAAGAAGTGGAAGCGGTTTCAGAAGCGGTTCTGTCGGCCGGAGGGTGCCAATGGCGCCGGCAATGGCCGTGTCGATGTACGATTGTTTGGATATAACGAAGGACCGAGCCGCGGCTTCATCGGGCCCGGGTTCTTCGTCGCGGTGCCGACGGTGGATCGCCCGCAGTGGTCGGCGCGCGGCGGCGTGGTGGTCGACTACTACCAGGTTCCCGACGGCGCCGTGGCCGACGGCTGGCCGCACGTGGTGGCCAATGATTGGCGGCTACAGCGGTTCGTGTATCACCAGACGCGCGACTTCATGCGCGCCGTGTCGCGCCACGTGTCGATCGGTGCGGCGTTCAAGCGCGAGCGGCCGCTGGATCACTACTTCGTGCTGTGCCGCAAGGCGTGACGGCGCAGCAGGCTCGTCAGGCCGCGATGCGCACGGTGCCGTCGGGCGCGACCTCGATCGGGACCGGATCGAGCGCGCGGCCCGGGCAGGCGCCGTCGATGCAGACACCGTCGGACGGGCGAAACAGGGCGAAGTGCATGCTGCACAGGATCTCGCCGTCGCGCGTGGTGAACTGATCGGCGCGGTAGTTGAGCGGGAGAGAGAAGTGCGGGCAGACGTTGAGATAGGCGTGCACGCGCTCGCCGAAGCGCACGACGAACATGCGGAACCGATCATGATCGGGGCCGAAGGAGAGCTCGCGGCCCTGGCCGTCGGGGATGGCGTCGACGGAGAGCAGCGGCGTGCCGGGTGCGGGCGCATGCGGATGGCGGCGCCATGCGCCCGGGTCGCCGGCGATCACTGGGTCTTCCGATCGCGTCACCGCGGATAGAACGGCGGGATCTTCGCGTCGACGTTGATC
>DATIPJ010000263.1:0-8257 GCA_035472155.1 Kofleriaceae bacterium | reverse complement strand
GCCAGCTGGACGAGTTCCGGAATCTGCAGAAGCAGCTGCCGCCGCTGGGCTCGCCGCTCGCCGTGCCAACCCCGCTCGCCGGCAAGCTGCGCGAGCTTAGCCCGTCGGAGCTCGATACCTTCCAGCTGGTGCTCGACCACGGTCAGCTGCAGAAGGTGCTCGACAACTTCCCGGGGACCGACCTCGACGCAGCGCAGAACATCATCAGCCTGATGAAGCGCGAGTTCGTCGTCGTTCCGTAAGCGGCGACCTCGGGTACACTAGCGGCATGCGGGCACCGTGCATGCCCTCGCGGCAGCTCTCGTCGCCACCGTCGTCGCCGCCAGCACCCGCGCACGTGTCGTCGGAGACACTGAGCCCCGAGCTGCGGCTGCGCAGCCCGTACCGCGGCGTGGTCACGGGGCGATCGATCCTGCGGCTGCGCATCATGATCGCGCCGCGCGGCGTGCAGCCCCACGAGATCGTGGTCGAGGTCGATGACCTCGCGGTCGAGGTGCGCGAGGACGACGCGGCGTTCGTGGTCGGCGCGGGTGCGATCGACGCGCTGTTCGTCGTGGAGCGCCAGCCGCGCCACGGCTTTCTGACCTGGTTCGGCGTGTTCGCGCGCCGGCGCGGCCGCGCCGATCGCCTGCTCGTGGAGACTCCGGAGGGCCAGGTCGCGCGGTTCGTCGAGCGCGCGATCGAGGATCGGCTCGGGCTCGACGACGAGCCGGTGCGCGGCGAGCTTCGCCTCGCGCCCTGAGGCGTGGCCGGTCGTATCGCGAGCGCCGCGCGCATGGTACGAACGCGGGCATGAGCGCGCAGCTGCGCGAAGCAGCCTCGGTGATCCTGTTGCGTCGGGCGGAGCTGGGCTTCGAGGTGTTCCTGCTCCGCCGGCACAAGAAGGCGTCGTTCATGGCGTCGGCGTTCGTGTTCCCGGGCGGCGGCGCGGAGCCCGGTGAGGACGCGCGGACGGCGGCGGCGCGCGAGCTGTTCGAGGAGGCGGGCGTCCTGCTCGCGCGGGCCAACGCGAACCTCGACAGCGACACGCTCGAGCTGCCGATCCAGGCCGTGCTGCGCCGCCGCATCCTCGACGGCGCCAACGCCGAGGCCGCGCTGACCGCGGCGGGTCTGGCGTGGTCGACCGAGGCGCTCGTGCCGTGGTCGCACTGGATCACGCCGTCGATCGAGCCCAAGCGGTTCAGCGCGCGGTTCTTCGTGTGCGAGCTGCCGGGCGCACAGACGCCGAGCTTCGACGACGTCGAGACCGTCGATGAGGCCTGGGTCCGGCCAGCCGATGCGATCGCGCGGGCGGGCGAGCTCAAGCTGCCGCCGCCGCAGTTGCGCACGATGTGGGAGCTGTCTCAGTTCGGCACGATCGCCGAGGTGCTCGCGGCCGGCCGCGCGCGCGCCGACGAGCCGCATCCGATCATGCCGCGCCTGCGCGCCTCGTCGACGGGCGATTCGCTGTGTCTGCTCCTGCCGTGGGACCCCGAGTACACGGTGACGGGGACCGGAGACGCGGCGCCGCTGACCTATACGCCGAGCTGGGCGAACGGGCCGAGCCGCTTCATCCTGGAGGACCGCGCGTGGAAGCACGTCGGCGCACCTGGTTCGACGACCGCGGGTTAGTCGTCGCCAGCGCCGAGGGGCCGGACGGGCCGGACGGGCGTGACGGACCGGACGGGCCGGACGGGCGTGATGGGCCGGAGAGCCGCGACCGCCGCTTCCCGTTCTACGCGGGGGCAATGCACTACTGGCGCGTCGAGCCGGTGCGCTGGGCGGCGTGCCTGGCGGCGATGCGCGACCTCGGGCTGACGATCGTCGAGACCTACGTGCCGTGGCGGGTCCACGAGCCGGCGCCCGGGCAGCGCGCATGGGACCGCGAGCGCGATCTGGGGCGCTTCCTCGACGCTGCGCGCGCGGCGGGCCTCGCCGTCGTGCTCCGGCCGGGGCCGCACATCAATGCCGAGCTGACCAGTTTCGGCATGCCCGATCACGTGCTCGCCGAGCCGGCTTGCCAGGCGCGCACCGCGAGCGGCTCGCCGGTGTGGCTGCCGTCGCCGCCGCGCGCCTGGCCCGTGCCGTCGTACGCGAGCGCCGCGTTTCGCGAGCGCGTGCGCGGCTGGTACGCGGCGTTCGCCGACGTCGTGCGGCCGCACCTGGCGCCGGACGGGCCGGTGGTCGCGATCGGCATCGACAACGAGGCCCAGATGTTCTTCCGGCTGGGCGCGTACGACCACGACTATCACCCCGACGCGATCGCCGCGTGGCGCGAGGCCAGCGGGCTCGACGGCGATCCGCCGCGCGCGTGGGACCCGGCTGATGCCGCGCGCTGCATCTCGTGGGTGCGCTTCAAGGACCAGTACATCGCGCACGCGCTGGGCGCGTTCGGCAAGTCGCTCGACGAGGTCGGCCTCGCCGGGGTGGCGCGCTTTCACAACCTGCCCCCCGGCCACGGGCTCTACGATCTGCGCGGCATCCAGCGCGCGATCGGCGGCCCCGTCGGGATCGACGCCTACACGCCGCGCGGTGGGTTCCGCGAGCTGCGGCGGCGCGCGATCGCCGCGGTCGGTAACGCGAGCCCGCTGCCGGTCGCGTTCGAGGTCGGCGTGGGGTTCGCGCCGTGGCTGCCGCCGCTCGACGACGGCGATGATCCGGATCGCGAGCGCGATCAGCTGCTCAGCCTGCTCGCCGCGGGGATCCGCGGCTTCAACCTGTTCATGGCGGTCGAGCGCGACCGCTACTACGGCGCTGCGATCGACAAGGCGGGCCGGCTCGAGCCCCACGCGGGCTGGATCCGCACGCTGGTCGCCGCGCTCGACGAGATCGACTGGCCGGCGCTGCGCCGCGCGGTCGCGATCGCCGTCGTCGATACGCGGGCCGACGATCGGTTCGGCCACGCCAGCTGCGCGATCGACCCGATGACCCCCGTGGTCGCCGAGCTCCTGGACCTCGGGCCGGGCGGCGCGGCCGAGCTCGGTGGCGATCCTGCCGCGGTGACGCAGCGCCGCTGGCACGCGGCGATCGCGCGCGCGCTCGATGCCGCGCGCGTGCCGTACATCATCGTCGACGAGTCGGTGGGCGAGGACGAGCTGGCCGGTCACGCCTCGCTCGCCGCCGTGATCGCACCGACGCTGGACCGCATCGATCGCGGCCTGGCCCACACGCTGCGCGCGCTGGCCGAGCACCCGCCTCGCCGCAAGCGCGTGGTCGTCGTGATCGGCCCGGGCACACCGACGCACGACGAGCTCGGCCAGCCCCTGGCCGACGCGGTGCCGCGCCGGGTCGGCCGCCTGATGGCGGGCTCGCTCGATGACGTCGCCGGCCTCGCGACCGATCTGGGCACGCTCGCGGCGGGCTCGCCTGCGATCTCCGACGACGCGTGGGAGCTCGAGCGCCCCGAGGACGTGCAGGCCTACGCTCACGCCGATGCATCGGGCGCGGTGCGCGTGGTGTTCGTCGCCAGCGACCTGGCCAGGCCCGCCACCGCGGTCCTGCGGGTCGGCGGCGGGGCGCACACGCTGCGCGATCCGTTCAGCCACGAGCGGATCCCCGTCGACGACGGCAAGGCCTCGATCGCGCTGCCGCCGCGCGGCGTCCGCATGCTCGTCGTGGAGCCGGAGCCTACTCCAGGTCCACGTGCGGCCCGTGGTCCGGGCTGACCAGCGCGCCCAGCCCGGCGAGCACGCCGCCGAGCCCCGCCGCGAGCAAGAGATAGAGCCCGAGCCCGAGCGAGGCGCTCGCGTCGCGCGAGGTCTGGTCGGCTTGCCAGAACATCCCGAACACGGCGCCGCACGCGCCGCCGAGCAGCATCGCGAGGAGGCCCGAGAACCGGCCCATGCGATCGCGCAGCAGCAGCAGGACCCCGAGCAGCGCGAGCAGGCCCGCGGGTGCGAAGTATGCGATCGCGACCCCGCGGTAGGCGTTGAGGCCCTCGTGGAAGATCTTGGCGATCCGCTCGCTGTCGTTGCGCGATAGCCCGAGCGTCTGGCCCTCGGATGCGATGTCGCCGACGCTGTCGACCCCGCGCGCGATCTGGAACGCGCTGGCGTCGCCGGTGAGCTTGCCGTCGCTGCTGCGGTACTCGATGAGCGGCGTGAAGAAGCCGATCACACCGGCGACGCCGGCCAGGAGCACCAGGACCTTCCATAACCTCATGGCGAATCCTTCTTGTCGGGCGGCGCGTCCAGGCGGTCGGCCGCCTTGCTCTCGGCTGCCTTGGTCTCCTCGACCGCCTCGGCGATCTCTGCCTCGGCGCCCGGCTCGGCGATGTCCTCGGCGAGATCGGCCATGATCGCGGGCATCTCGGCCGTCATCGTCGAGCCGATCTTCTCGTGCTGCTTCATCTTCTCGGCGAGCTCGCTGGCGATCACGCCGGCGTCGGCGGCGGTCGCGCCCTCGGTGAGCTGCTCGTAGATGTCCTCGGCCTTCTGGTCGCGCGCGCGGGTGACCGCGTCGGGGGGCGTCTCGCCCGGCAGCTCGACGCGCAGCTCGCGCACCACCATCTGCAGGCCGGCCGCGATCGGCAGCGCGAGCAGCGCACCGATGATGCCCATCACCGTACCGCCGACGAGCAGCGACACCAGCACGACGGCGGGCGGCAGGCGCAGCACCTTGCCGTAGACCCGCGGCACCAGGATGCGGCTCTCGAACTCCTGGTACGCGAACATCAGGAGGAACACGATGACGACGGCGGCGAGGCCCTGCGGCGTGACGGCGAGGATCACCGGCAGGCTCGCGACGTAGCCGCCGACGAACGGGATGATGTCGGTCATCCCGGCGAACAGCGCCAGCGGCAGCGCGTCGTCGACCCGGAACGCGGTCAGCACGCCGAACGTGAACACCGCCATCGCGACCGAGGTGATCAGCTGGCCGCGCATGTAGCCGCCGACGATCACCTTGAGCTCGAGCAGGATGCGCGCGAGCTTGATGTGGTGGTTGCGCGGCACGACCGCGTAGATCAGGCCCTTCGAGCGCACCGGGTCGGCGAGCAGGTAGATCGCGAGGAACGTCGTCGAGATCGCGTAACCGACCATGGTGAGGATGTCGGCGGAGTAGCCGACCATCGTGTTGCCCGCGCGCAGGACCAGGTCGTTGACCGGCACGGCCTTGACGGTCTGGACGAATGGCCGCGCGAGCTTGTACTGGCGCAGCCACTCGATGAGGCGGTCGCGGCCGCGCGGGGCGTCCTCGATGAGGTGCAGGAGCTGGGTGACCAGCGGCGGTACGGTCAGGAGCAGCACGCCCGCGACCAGCGCCGCGATCGCGACGAAGATCAGGACCAGCGCGCGGCCGCGGCGGATCCCGTGTCGCTCGAACCAAGCCACCATCGGATCGAGCGTGCCGACCATCACGAGCGCGATCGTCACGACGATCAGGACGGTCTGCAGCTGGAGCGCGACCCAGACGCCGGCGACGGCCACGAGGAGCAGCAGGATCGTCCGCGGCGCGATCTCGATGCGCACGCGCGAGGGCTCGGTTTCGACCCGGCGGGGCGGGGACAGCTCGACCTCTCGGTCATCGATGGGCATCGGCGCTCACGGGATTGACGATCGCATCCGCAAGCGGCGTGCCGCGGCTGGGGGACTCTATCCCAGCTGCTGCTCGGGCAGATCGTCCTCAACGATCCGGACTGGGCGCAGGCGCCCCAAAAGGCGGCCCACCGCCGTGACAACCTCGCTCGGTTCGCACGGCTTGGGCACGAAGGTCGCGGCGCCGATGCGCGCCGAGAAGGTCGGCGCGGCCGGCGAGCCCGAGACCAGGACGATCGGCGGGCCATCGGGCAACGCGGCCATCGCGCGCGCGAGCTCCGCGACTCCCGCGCGCGCGTCATAGAGGTCGATCACGACGACGTCGATCCCACCTTCGCGGACCAGGCGAAGCGCGTCGCGCGCGCCGCTGGCCGTCAGCACCGAATGCCCCGAGGCGTCGATTGCGGCCGACCACTCGTCGCTGGTGAACGTGTCCGGTTCCAGGATGAGAATACTGCCCACGAAAATAGAGTACTGTTGAGTACGGGTAAAGTTGCAGGAATAACCAACTGCGCGTTCCGATAGGATTCGCCTCAGGACTTCCCGCTCAGGACTTCACCGACGGGGGATTCGACTTCCGCTTGGCGCTCTCGTGTCCCTCGGTCCAGCCGATCTCCTTGGTCAGCTGCATCGCGTCATCGAGCCGACTGGGCACCACGATGGCGGATCTCGCCGGCGTATCGTTGAGCAGCATCTCCGCGGTCGCGCGGCGATCGCCCAGGCTTCGCATCTCGTTGATCGCGGCCTGGCGATAGCGCTCCGCCTTGCCTCCGAGTCCGGTCTTGTCGCACAGCTGCGCCAGGAGGTGCTGCACCCGCGCGGCCCCGAGCCGCGAGTGCACGCGCTGGGCATGGAACAGCGCCGCCTCCGCGAGGCGGAGCGCGCGGTACGAATCTCCCGCATTGTCGATCATCTGGGCCTGCGCGCGCAGCACGCGCCAGAACGGCTCGGGGCCGTCGATCGCGGTGTAGCCCTCGCCGAGCGTCGCGAGATCGATGCACTCGACGAGCTCGCGCAGCGCGGTCTCGGGATCGCCGGCGCGGAGCAGCGCGGTCGATAGATCGAGATACAGCTCGCAGACCAGGTTCATGTCGCCGGTCGAGATCGCGCGGCCGACGCCGCGGCGCAGCGCGGTGATCGCACCGTCGACGTCGCCCTCGCTGAGCGCGATCAGCGCGCTCGAGCGATCGATCATCGCGACCAGGAGCGGCGCCCCCGACCAGTCGCGCGCCTCGGCGAGCACGCCGCGGGCGAGCGCGGTCTCGCCGCGAGCGCGCAAGACGTCGGCGAGCTTGACCGAGAGCATCACGAACTGGCCCTCGGCGCTGCCGTCGTCGTCGCCGCTCTGCACCGCCTGGCGCACCGCGACCAGCGCGCGGTGATAGAACTGGCCGGCCCCGATGTCGTCGAGCTGCTCGGCGGCGTGGTCGCCCGCGCGGCGCAGCATCATGATCGCTTCCTTGGCGTGGCCGGCGAGGTCGTGGTGATGGCCGAGCATCGCGATGTCGGGCGACAGCGCCTCGACCGCGTTGGCCGCGCTCGCGTGCAGCGACCGGCGCACGTCGGCGGGCGTGGCGTCGTACACGATATCGCGCACCAGGCGGCTGGTGAACGTCAGCTCGCCCGACGGGTCGTGGCTGAACAGCCCGGCGCGCTCTGCGTCGGCCATCGCGGACTCGAGCGCACCGCTGGCCAGCATCGAGCGCAGGAGATCGACGGCCGGCTCGAGCCCGAGCACCGCGGCGGCCTGCAGCACGTCGCGCGTCGATTGGGTCAGCATCGACAGGCGCGCGGCGATCAGGTCGGGCAGCGAGATCTGGGTGTCTTCGGCCTTGCCGCCCTCGAGCAGGTAGCGCACCACGTGCTCGATGTGGCCGGGGTACGCGCGCGTGGTCTCGAACAGCTGCTGGACCGGCGGCAGGCCCTTGAGCCCGGCCTTGTCGAGCCGGGCGACGATCACCGCGAGGTCCTTGGCGTCGAGCGCGGCGACCTCGAGGCGCGGCACCGAGGCCGGCCACTGCGAGCCGAACGACGCGTGCGCGGTCATCACGATCGGCGGCAGCTGGAGGTCGACCATCTCGGTCGCGCGCCGCAGGATCTCCAGGCTCGGGTGATCGAAGCGGTCGATGTCCTCGCACACGATCGTCACCGGCCCGGCCGCCGCGGCGCGCTCGAGCGCGCGCAGCGCCGACCACACCATCTCGCGGCGCCGCACCGGCGGCTCGAGCTCGAGCAGCGTGGTGGCGTGGCCGAACAGCTGCGAGATCCCCGGCACGTCGCGCTCGTTCAGCCCGTTGCCGAGCACCGCGTCGCGCAGCTCGCCGTCGCTGGCGCCCGGCGGCAGCTGCAGCACCGCGGCGAGCAGCGAGCGGATCGGGTAGAACGGCGCGGCCAGCCCGGTCGGATCGGGGCCGATCTGGTAGATCGTCCGGGTGTCGCCGGCGAGGCTCTGGTAGGCGTGGCGGAGCAGCGCGCTGCGGCCCGAGCCGTCGTTGCCCATCACCAGCAGGCCGACGTCGTTGCCCGGCAGTCGCCGCATGTGGGCGAGCAGCTGGGCGATCTCCTCGCCGCGCCCGGTGAACTGCAGCGGCAGGACCCGGCCGGCGGTCTCGACCGGCGGGGCGGGCTGGGGCGGCGGCAGGACCTGCTCGACGCGCTGCCGCGACGTTCCGCATTCGGGACAGAACTTGAAGCTCGGCGCACAGGTCGTGCCGCACTCGCCGCAGATGTCGCGGGTCGTGACC
>DATIPJ010000262.1:0-18793 GCA_035472155.1 Kofleriaceae bacterium | reverse complement strand
GGCGCGGCGGAATGGGACCGCGACGCCGAGATGATCCAGCTCAACATCGCCTCGCTGGTCGAGCTGTCGCGCCGGTTCGTCGACGACCGCGCCGGTGCGCCCGGGCGCGCGTACCTGGTCAACATCGCCTCGATCGGCGCGTACCAGTCGGTTCCTAACATGGCGCTCTACGCCAGCTCCAAGGCGTTCGTGCGCAACTTCACCGAGGCGCTGCACGACGAGCTGCGCGGCTCGCCGGTGAGCGCGACCTGCATCTGCCCCGGCGGCACGGTCACGGCGTTTCACACCGCCGCCGGCGCGGGCAACTACGGCTGGCTCGCCAATGCCACGATGATGACCGCCGAGGCGGTGGCCCGGAACACGGTGCATGCGATGCTGAGCGGCAAGCGCACGGTCGTCCCCGGCGTGCCCAACAAGATCGCCGCGTGGTCGGTGCGCCTGGTTCCTCGCCGGATCGCGTCATGGCTCGCGGCGCGCGTGCTCGGCAAGCCCAGGGCCGACGCGCTGCCGGTGCGGGCAGCGTGATCGCGCGGCTCCGTGCCTGCGCGCACCGTGTTAGTGTCCGCCGGCATGGAACGCAAGCGAACGCCGCTGTGGGAGCTACACAAGAAACTCGGCGCGCGCCTCATCGACTTCGGCGGCTGGGACATGCCCGTCGCCTATCCCGCCGGGACGATCAAGGAGCACAAGGCGGTCCGCACGTCGGTCGGCCTGTTCGACGTCTCGCACATGGGCGAGTTCGTGCTGCGCGGCCCGCGCGCGCTCGACGTCGTCGAGCAGCTGACGAGCAACGCGGTCGCCACCGCGCCGCCCGGCAAGGCCGTCTACACGCTGCTGTGCCGCCCGAGCGGCGGCATCGTCGATGATTGCATCTTCTACAAGCGCAGCGACACCGAGGTGTTCGTCATCGTCAATGCGTCGAACACCGCCAAGGACCTCGAGTGGATGCGCGAGCACAACCACGGCCTCTGCGAGCTCGAGGACCAGAGCGACGACACCGCGCTGATCGCCGTGCAGGGCCCCAAGGCGATCGCGCTGGTCGACAGTCTCGCCGGCGGCGCGCTCGCCGGCATGACCAGCTTCTCGTTCCGGCAGGCCGAGGTCGCCGGGGTTGCGTGCACCGCGGCGCGCACCGGCTACACCGGCGAGGAAGGCTTCGAGCTGGCGTGCGCGAGCGGCGATGCGCCCAAGCTGTGGAGCGCGCTCGTCGAGAACCTGCCGCCCGACGGCCTGCCGATCGGCCTGGGCGCGCGCGACAGCCTCCGCCTCGAGTCGCGGCTGCCGCTCTATGGCAACGACCTCGACGATGACCACACGCCGCTCGAGGCTGGCCTGGGCTGGGCGGTCAAGCTCGACCGCGACTTCATCGGCGCCGAGGCGCTGCGCGCGCAGAAGGCGGCCGGCCTCACCCGCCAGCTCGTGGGCTTCAAGATCGCCGACGACGCGCGCGCGATCGCCCGCCATGGCTACGCGGTCGTCGACCGCTCGCTGGGCAGCGGCGAGGCCGCGGTGATCGGCACGGTCACCAGCGGCGGCCCGGGCATCGTCGTCGGCGGCGCGATCGGCCTCGCCTACGTCCCCGTCGCGGCCGCCAAGGCTGGCAGCACGCTCACCATCGATTGTCGCGGCAAGGACATCCCTGCCACCGTGGTAACCGGCAAGTTCTACAAGCGGACCTAACATGACCAGCTTCCCCACCGATCTTCGTTACACCTCCGACCACGAGTGGCTGCGCGCGGCCGGCTCGGCCTGGCGCGTCGGCATCACGCAGTTCGCCGTCGATCAGCTCGGCGACATCACGCTCGTCGATCTGCCCAAGGAGGGCGACCTCGTCACCAAGGGCCAGCGCTTCGGGACGATCGAGAGCGTGAAGAGCGTGTCCGACCTCTACGCACCGGTCTCGGGCCGCGTCACCGCGGTCAACGCGGCGCTCAAGGACGCGCCCGAGAGCGTCAACACCGAGCCGTACGGCGCCGGCTGGATGATCGAGCTCGAGCCCACGGACAAGTCCGAGATCGACGAGCTGCTGACGCCCGAGGCGTACGTCAAGCACGTCGCGGCGCAGTAGCGGCGCGGCGCGCGGTCACCGCGGCTCAGTGCCGGTGAAAAACACGCGCCAGACGCGGCCACCCTTGTCGTCGCCGATCAGCAGCGAGCCGTCCGGCATCATCGCCAGCCCGACCGGTCGGTGCGGCGCAGCGTCGGGCAGCGGGCGCATCCCGGCGTCGAACCCGGTCGCGAACTTCTGGAGATCTCCGGTCGGCTTGCCGTCCTTGATCGGCGCGAACTCGACATCGTAGCCGTGCAGGTCGCCCGTGGCGTTGGCGTCGAAGCGCGTACCGTGGTTCGAGATGAAGGCGCCGTTGCGATACGCCTTGGGGAACTGCTTGCCCGACGAGAACTCCATCGCGAGCGGCGCCGAGTGGGCGGGGATCGCGAACTGCGGCTGGTCGATCGCCGCGCACCGGCCCTGCTTGTCGCCGTCGCCGCCGTACTCGGGCGCGAGCTTCATCTGCTTGGCGTCCATGTCGTGATAGCAGTACGGCCAGCCGCGATCGAGGTTCTTGGTCACCGCGACGACCTCGTCGGACGGCAGACGCATGTCGTCCGCCTCGGTGAACAGCTCGGGCCAGTTCTCGTGCAGCTGGTCGCGGCCGTTGATCGCGCCCCACAGCATGCCGTTGCCGGGCTCGAGCGCCATCGCGTTGGTGTTGCGCATGCCGGTCGCCACGCGCGTTCCGCAGGTCAGCGTCTGGCCCGTGGTCGAGGCATCGAAGGCCCAGATGCCGGCGCGCGTGTCGAGCTCGCGGCACGGGAGCACGCCGGGCGAATGCAGCTGTCGATTGGCCACCTGGCACGAGTTCGACGGAGAGCCGATATTCACGAACATCGTGGGGCCCGACAGCACGACCGTCTTGGCGGCGTGATCGGGAGTCGCGGGCAGGTCCGACACGAGCACCACCGGGGTGGGATCGCTCGGCGTCAGCATTCCATCGGGCAGGTCGTATCGCACGATACGATCGTTTGCCGCGACATAGAGTTTGTCATTGCTCCACGCGATGCCATTGCCGCCGACCTCACCGATCGTTGCCTGCTGCTCCGCCACACCGTTGTTGTCGGCGTCGAACAGCGCGACCACGTGATCATCGCCTGCGGTCGGGGTCGATGCCGCGACTGCAATGAACACGTAACCCTTCGGCGTCACTGTGATCTGGCGCGCCTTGCCGAGATTGTCGGCGAAGATCGTCGCGCAGAACCCGGCGGGCAGCATGATCCCGCCATTGTCGGCGGCGCACATCCCGCCGCCCGGCGCCCCGTGAGCGCCCGCGCCGTCGGGCTCACTCGGCACGTTCGCCTGATCAGGATTCTGCTGTGGAGACGTCTTATCTGCCGTCTCATTGTTGCCAGTCTGCGGATCTGACGCGCAGGCGACGAGCGCAAAGCTAAGAAGGATTCCTGCAGTTCGCATGATCGGCTCCTCTAGTTGCTTTGCCGCGGTGCAAGCACCGAGCCTCGTCGGCGCGTGCTGCACGGATGCGCGTCGACCGGGGCCGAGCGGTCAGCGGGCGCGCACAGGGACGAGCGCGTGCGTGTGGCCTTGCTCGCGCTCGCGCGCACAGCGCGCAGAGCTGGCTGCGCAATGAATGCGCAGCGCCGCGGCCTCGTCGGGCGCGCGGAAGCGATCGTACGCCGCGAGCGCCGCGTCGGCGTCCGCATGGTGGAGCGATGCGAGCGCAGCCGCCTGGCTGCGCAACAGGTCGGGGTCGCGCGGCGAGAGCTCGAGGCCGCGCGCCGTCGCATCGAGCGCAGCGCGGTCATCGCCGACCGAGCCGAGCGCGCGCGCCAGGGCGATCCACGCGCCCGTGTTGGCGGGAGCGCGCTCGGCGCACGCGCGGGCGGGAGCGATGGCCTCTCGCCAGCGCCAGACGCGGCTGAGCGCATCGGCCGCAATCGCATCGAGCGCCGCCGGCCCAGGGCTGGGAAGCAGCGCGCGAGCCTGGGCGACGAGCGCGAGCGCGTCGTCGGCGCGGCCCTGGCGCGATGCGACCTGGGCGAGCTGAACATCGATCATCGCGCGTGCGCGCGCCTCGCCCGGCGCTGCCGCGGCGAGCGCTGCCTCGAGGACGCTGCGCGCTTCGTCGAGCCGCTCACTGATCGTTGCGGTCAGGGCCATGCCGTGCTCGTACATGCGCTCCCACGCGGGCCGCGCGGTCGATCGCCTCGCGCCGCGGCCGAGCTCGACGCGGGTCTCGGCGATCCGCGTGATCGGCTGCGGCCGGCACGGATCGAGCATGACTTCCCGCGCGCCCTTGGCGCCGGCGAGGAACGCCTTGCCCGCGGCCGTCCTCGCAGCCTCGCACACCACGCGCTGCATGCGGAGCGTGCGGCTACGATGGCGGAGCCGCGCCGTCGCCGTGAGCGGCAGAGCATCGACCGCAAGGCTGGCCGGAACATCGAACGCGTAGCGAATCACCTGCGCCTCGCGCGCCGCGAGGGTCTGCGTGGCGATCTGCGTGCGGAAGCTCGCCATCTCGTGCTCCTCGAGCACCTCGCCGCGCTCGTCGACCACCAGTGTCCTCAGCACGTGGGTCTCGGCGTCATCGAGCTCGCGGTCGTGCGTGAGCCCCGAGCCCGCAATCCGCCGGCCGTGCGCATCGGCCAGCTCGACCTCGATCCACGTGTCCTGGATGTCGAGCACCCCGCCCGGGAAGCGATGCCCGACGAGCAGGTTGCGGATCACCACGTCGAGCTCGAGCCGCCCGCCGGCCACGACCTCGGCCCCGTCGGCGGGGAGCACCCAGCGTGGCTGGCCCGTCGCATCTGCGGTCATCGAGGGCGCGGCGGTCGACGACGGCGCGGGAGCTGTCACGCGCGCGCCGGCGATGTCGATCGACGCCACGCCCGTGAGCTTGGCCTGGAGGCGATGCAGGTGGTCGGCGTCGCCGCGCATGGCCGCCATCCAGGTGTGGCCGCCGAGGAAGCGATGCGAAGCGATCGCACCGCCGTGCGCACCGTACTCGGCGGGCGACGCGGGCTCGCGCTCCATGTGGCAATCGATGCAGGTCTTCTTGTCGACCTTGTCGACGCGGGCCATGCCGTTGCCCGTCCAGGCCGAGTTGCGCCACATGCCGGGCTCGTCGAGGCCCGAGAGGTGGACCGGCATGGCCATGTCGGGGGAGAGGAAGCCGCGGTGGCACGCCACGCACAGCTCGCTGCCGAGGGCGCGGAGCTGGGTCTGCGCCTTGTGGCGCGCGATCGACGCCGCGTCGCCCAGGACCGGCGCCTCGATCGGCGCGCGCGACCACACGTAGCTGCCGTTGCCGTCCTTGGTCGTCCGCTGAACGCCGTGGCACAGGCGGCAGGTGACACCCGAGTGCGCGCGCAGGTCGGCCGCGGGGATCTCGGCGGCGTCGGTCATGAGCCCGTCGAGCATGAGGGGCATGTCGTGACAGCCGCCGCAGTGGCGGCTCGCGGGCTTGCCGAGCGCCGTGCGGGCGAGCTCGACGTTGGTGCGGTAGATCGGATTGCCGAACGACGCGAACGAGTGCGGGCTGGTCCCCCATTGCGCCGCGGCGTCGGGGTGACAGGTCGCGCAGCTGTCGACATCCGACAGCATGTTGCCGTCGCTGACCTCCGCCGGATCGCGCGCGACGGTGCGATCGATCGCTACCAGGCTCGGCGCATGCTCGCCAGGCACGCTTGGCAGACGCACGGCAACTGCGGGCCGCGGCGGCACCGGTGCGCCCTCGCCGCCCGCGCCCTGACCGCCGCAAGCCGCGGCCGTCAATACGAGCCATGCTCGGGGGCAGGTCATGGGGTCGGCCGCGTGCGGCGGCGACGTGCGCGCAGAACGCCCGCGACGACGAGGCCCAGGGCGGCCAGATCTCCGCCCGAGGCGCCCGCGCCTGTGGCAGTGCAGCCGCAGCCCGAGCGACCCTTGGCCGCGGAAGGCGCACCGGACCCGGCGGCCGAGCCGGCCGGCGGCGGGCCCGGGGCGGGCGGCGCGGCGGCGGCGCCGATCGCGATGCCCAGCTCGGGGATATCGCGGCGGACCACGCGGGCGAGCTGGACCTGGCCGCGCGCTGCGAACGCGAGGCCGACGGCGGGCTTGACGCCCGCGGGCTGAAAGCCCGGCTGCGAGGCGATGTCCGCCGGCGGGCCGCCCCAGATGCGCCGCCGCGGATGCTCGCAGCGGATCGGCCCGGTCCACGGGTGGCGGATCGCGTAGCGCCCCTGGAAGTTGTTCTGCGGCGCCGGGTGCGCGCCCTCCTCGAGGCCGCCCTGGCCGTTCTGCATCACCTCGCGGCCGCCGACGATCGGCTTGGCCTCGTGGAAGCGCAGGTCGTCGGAGATCGTCTTGCCGTAGCGCGCGTGCAGCCGCGTGAGCACCAGGTCGTAGCCGCTGTACGCAGCCGGCTTCTCGCGCGTCCCCTCGAGGACGTCGGCGCCCAGGGTGAGAAAGTCGCCCTGGCCCAGCGTCGGGCCGGGGCACGGGTCGCACGACGAGGCCTGCCACGCGTACTCGGTGACGACCGCGCCCGGGTTCTTCTCGATCGTGCGGTCGAACAGCGCGGTGTAGAACGCCGCGAACTTGTCCTTGACCGAATCGGCGACATCGATGTTGGTCGGGATGGTGACGTTCTTGTAGTTGGCGACCTCGTAGCGCTGGTGCGGCGCGAGGATGTTGACGATCAGGTCCTGCGTGCCCGACGAGCTTGCGAGGCCGAGCCGGATCGGCAGCGCGAATTCCTCGCTGTCGTAGTGAAAGCGCAGCGGCGACAGCGCGGCGCGCCCCTCGCGGTCGAAGGCGACCTTCTGCGGATCGACCTTGGCCACGAAGAACTTCGAGCCGGCCTCGACGTACGGCCGCAGCAGCGGCTCGGCCCCCTCGGGGATGCGGTACTTCTGCTGGCGAAGCCAGGTCTCGAGCCCGGTCGAGTCCTTGGCCGACAGGATCAGCACCTGGTACTCACCGACGGTGAACCGCGCCTCGATCGTCACGCCGAGCTCCGTGGCGGGCGGCGCGGGCTCGGGCACCGCCGCGCGCGCGACGGACATCGGCAGCGCCGTGTCGACGCTCTCGTCGGGGGCGCACGGGTCCTGCTCCCAGTACTCGACGAGCCGAGGCGCGCCCATCTGCTCGACGCGCTCGAACACGTCCTTGGGCAGCGTCTTGACGTCGCCCTCCCGCAGCACGACCGGCACCGGGACCACCATCGCGAATGCGTCGGGCGGGCCCTTGTAGTTGTTCTGCATCGCGAGCACGGTGCGCGTCCCGCGGCGCATCAGCACGACCTGGGTCGCGTCGTTGAACATCTTCTGGTCGCCGCCGGCGACGTAGAACCCGCAGAACGCATCGGCGCTGCGAGGCGCGACGAGCGCCAGGGCGAACGCGACCACGGCCCATGTCCTCATCCTGCCAGCATAGACGCGTTGCGCGGCCGGATCCTTGGGCGCGCCGCGCGCATCTGTATCGTCGCGATCCGCGGGCGCGTGATGGGGCCGCGCGCGCACGCCAGGTGCTACGGTGGCCTCGCCGGCTGCAGCGCCAGCGGCATTTTCTTCACGGAAGGCAAGGACATCGCCGTGACCCCGCCCATCCGACGAAACATCCAGGACCTCCCTGCTTCGCGCATCCGTCAGGTGACCCAGGCCGCGCGCGGCATCGACGATCTGATCCCGCTGTGGTTCGGCGAGGGCGACGAGGTGACGCCGGCGTTCATCCGCGACGCCGCCGCCGAGGCCCTGCAGCGCGGCGAGACGTTCTACGGCCCCAACCGCGGGCTCCCCGAGCTGCGCGACGCGATCCAGCGCTACCACCGCCGGATCTATCGCACCGAGGTCGCCCTCGATCGCATCATCGTGAGCGCGTCGGGCATGAACGCCCTCATGATCTCCATCCAGTGCCTGGTCGGCCCCGGCGACAGCGCGGTGGTCATCGGCCCGATCTGGCCCAACGCCGAGAACGTCGCGGCCTCGATGGGCGCGGTGGTCCGCCGCGTCGATCTACAGATGCAGCCCGACGGCTCGTGGCACCTCGACCTCGACCGCCTGATCGACGCGTGCGACGCCACGACGCGCCTCATCATCGTCAACTCGCCCGGCAATCCCACGGGCTGGATGGCGACCGAGGACGAGCTGCAGGCAGTCCTCGCGCACGCCCGCGAGCGCGGCATCTGGATCATCGCCGACGAGGTCTACGCGCGCATCGTGTACGGCAAGCGCCACGCGCCGTCGTTCATCACGCTGGCGCGGCCCGACGACCCGGTCGTCGTCGTCAACTCGTTCTCGAAGAGCTGGTCGATGACCGGCTGGCGGCTGGGCTGGATCGTCGCCCCCGCCGAGCTGACGGCCGTGATCGAGAAGATGACCGAGTTCCACATCTCGCACCCGACGTCGTTCGGCCAGTGGGGCGGCGTGGCAGCGCTCGAGCGCGGCGATGAGTACGTCGACGCGCTGGTCCGGCGCTACGCCGAAGCCGCCGAGCTGGTCTACGAGCGGCTGTCGCCGTTGCCGCGCATCCGGCTGGCGCGCCCGCGCTCGGCGTTCTATGCGTTCTTCCGCGTCGAGGGCGTCACCGACAGCTTCGCGCTCGCGGTGCACCTGATCCAGAACGCGCGGGTCGGCCTCGCGCCCGGTGTGGCATTTGGCATTTGGCCCCTCGGGCGAGGGCCACCTGCGGATGTGCTTCGCCGCCTCGCTCGCCAAGCTCAACGCGGCGCTCGACCGCCTCGTCCCTGCGCTGCGCTGAGCAGGGCCAGGCCGGTCAGGCGACGCGCGCCTCGGGCAGCGTCTCCGAGCCGGTCACCGCCGGCGGGGTCGAGCCGCGCCCGAGCACGCGGTAGAGGATGCCGCCCACGGCGAGCACCCCGAGCACGACGACGCTCTCCTCGAAGTGCTCCTTGAGCTGCGCATAGGCGATCCAGCCCGACATGGCGATGAACAGCACGGGCGTCACCGGGTAGCCGATCGTGCGATAGGCGGCGCGGTGGCCGCGGCTGCGCAGCACGAACAGCGAGCCCACCGTGAGCGCCGCGAAGATCGCCAGCGTGAAGCCGGCGAACCGCATCAGCTCGCCGAGATCGCCGACCAGCACGAACAGCACGCCGAGCACGCCCTGGGTGATCACGGCGACGATCGGCACGCCCCGCTTGCTGTGGCGGCCCAGCTGCTGCGGCAGCGCGCGGTCGGCGGCCATCGCGGCATAGACCCGCGGGCCCGCCATGACCATGGCGCTCATCGCCGAGACCAGCGCGAGGGCGATCACCGCCGTCACGAGCTGGCCCGCACGGTCGCCGAACAGCTGGCGCGCGGCGGCGTCGCCGACCTCGATCACCGGGTTGAGGCTGCCGGCCGGCCCCGCGAGCGTGTCGGACGGCACCGCATAGAGGAACACCAGGTTCAGCACGACGTAGAGCGTCATCACGATACCGGTGCCGGTGAGCAGCGCGCGCGGCAGCGTCCGCTCGGGGCGCACGACCTCGCCGGCGACATAGCCCGCCGCGTTCCAGCCCGAGTACGCGAAGCTGACGAGCATGAGCGCCATCGCGAACGACTGCGTGGTGACGTTATCGAGCCCGCCGTGCTGCGCCTGCAGGTTGTGCCAGTCGCCCTTGCCGACGAGGAGAGCGGCGCCGATGAAGCCGATGATCAGCAGCACCTTGGCCGCTGTGACCGTCGCCTGGACCCAGCCGCCGAGCTTGGCATCGAACGCGTGGAGCGCGGTGATCACCACGATGAGCCCGATCGCGACCGCCTGGGTCGCCCCGAGCGCGAACGTGAAGATGTGGTGGCCGCTGACATCGAGGCTCGCGGTGAGCCAGGTGGGCTCGGCGGCGATCCCGGGGAACAGCTTGGCGAGGTAGGTCGCGAACGCGAGGGCCGACACCGCGATCGGCGCCGAGAACCCGGCGGTCAGCGAGACCCAGCCGCTCATGAAGCCGACCGCGGGGTGATAGGCCGCGCTCAGGTAGACGTACTCGCCGCCGGCGCGCGGCATGAGCGAGCCGAGCTCGGCGTACGCCGCCGCGCCGCACAGCGCGAGCACGCCGCCGACGACCCACGCGAGCAGGATCGTCGTCGGATCGTGGAGGTCGTGGGCCAGGTACCCGGTGCTGGTGAACACCCCGGTGCCGATCATGTTCGCGACGACGATCGCCACGGTGATCGAGAACCCGAGCTGACGGCGAGGAGGAGTCACGTTACCTGGATCCCGTGCGGCGGCTGGTGAAGTACCTCCCCCGCCGTGCTCGATCCAGGCCCGAGCCTAATGCGAACGCCCACCCACAGCAAAGATATGCCATGACGGTTGGACGCGCTCGCCCCGGAAACTATTCCTCGTGGCGCCGCGCTGTGACCCCGGTCGCTCGTCGGTGCGAGAAACCCGGGCTTCGCTCACTGCGTCGACATCGCTTGCAGCTTGAGCTTGACGCTCCGTCGATGGCCCTCGTTCTCGATCGTGACCTCGACCTCGTCTCCCACCTTGTGGGAATCGAGCACCTTGTACAGGTCGCTCGAGCGGTGGACGTCGACGCCTTCAATGCCAACGATGACGTCGCCGACCTGCACGCCGCCGTCGCGCGACTGCTTGACGCCCGACATGCCGGCCTGTTCCGCCGGTCCGCCGCGCACGACGCTCGCGATGATCACGCCTTCGATGTTGTTCTGCATCGCCGCCTGGTCCGACACCACGTTGATGCCGAGCACGGGCGGCGTGATCTTGCCGTACTTGAGCAGCTGCGGGACGATCGCATTGACCGTGTCGACCGGCACCGCGAAGCCGATGCCGGCGTTGGCGCCCGACGGTGAATAGATCGCGGTATTGATCCCGATCAGCCGGCCCGAGCTATCGAGCAGCGGCCCGCCGGAGTTGCCCGGGTTGATCGATGCATCGGTCTGGATCACGTCGAAGATCGAGCGCTGCGTGACGCTCTTGATCTCGCGCCCGAGGCCCGAGACCACGCCCGTGGTCAGCGTCTGATCGAGCCCGAACGGGTTGCCGATCGCCATCACCTTCTGGCCGACCTTGAGGTTCGCCGATTGCCCGAGCGGCAGCGGCAACAGCTTCTGCGGCGGCGCATCGATGTGGAGCACCGCGATGTCCTTGTCGGGCGCTTTGCCGATGATCGTCGCCGAGTACGTCGAGTTGTCGTTGAGCGTGACCGACGCGCGATCGCCGCCCTGCACGACGTGGAAGTTGGTCACGATGTGTCCGTCCTGATCCCAGATGAAGCCCGTGCCGGTGCCCTGCGGGATCTCGGTGACGTCGAGCGTCATCCGATCGCGGTGGGTCTCGAGGCTCGTGACGTGCACGACCGAGCGCGAGAACTTGGAGAACACATCGATCGTCGACTGCTCGTCGGCGCCGAGCTTGTCGTCGGGCCGCTGCGCCACGGGCCTGGGCTCGAACGACACGAAGTGCTGGGTCTGCCTGCGCTGCTGGATCACGGTGAACACCAGTGCTCCGGCGACGATCAGCAGCAGCACGGCCAGGATCTTGGTCATGCCAGACTCGCGATACGGCAGGTTCGGCTCTCTGGTCACGGGATAGAGAGATTGTGACATGGCTTGTGCTCCAGAGGCGTTACCGAGCGCGCTCGCGGCCCTATTCCCGCGTCGCATGCGACGCCCCTGCGGGGGCAGCGTTCCCCGTGTGTCAACTGCGCGCCATGCTCGGTGCTCCCGGTATCGCCGCCCACGCTCGCGCGATCCGTGCGCCCGCGCGTCAGGGATCGATCGGTGCGCGGTGGTGCGCGCTGTGCGAGAGGAACTGCTCCGCTTCGAGCGCCGCCATGCAGCCCGAGCCCGCGGCGGTGATCGCCTGGCGATACTTCTTGTCCTGTACGTCGCCGGCCGCGAACACACCGGGCACCGAGGTCTGGGTCGTGCCGGGCGTGGTGATCACGTAGCCCTGTTCGTCGGTGGCGAGCTGGCCGCCGAGGAACGCGGTGTTGGGCACATGGCCGATCGCGAAGAACAGCCCCGCGGCCTCGACCGTGCGCTCGGCGCCGCTCTTGAGGTCGGCCACGCGCACCGCCTCGACGCCCTGCCCGCCCTCGACCGACAGCACGCGATGCGAGAGCAGGAGCTCGATCTTGGGGTTGGTGCGCGCGCGCTCCTGCATGATCGCCGAGGCGCGCAGCTCGTCGCGCCGGTGCACGATGTACACCTTGGAGCCGAACTTGGAGAGGAAGCTGGCCTCCTCCATCGCCGAATCGCCGCCGCCGATCACGAACAGCGGCTTGTGGCGGAAGATCGGCAGTGCGCCATCGCACACCGCGCACGCCGACACGCCGCGCTGCCACAGCTCGGTGTCGCGCGTGCCCGGGATGTCGTCGCGCTTGGCCGTTGCGCCGGTCGCGATGATCAGCGCGTCGGCCGAGCCCTCTTGCTCCTCGGTCCAGTAGCGGAACGGGCGGCTCGACAGGTCGACGCGATCGACCGTCTCCGTGTAGATTCTCGTACCGAAGCGCACCGATTGCGCGCGAAACCGATCGCACAGGTCGGGGCCCTGGATCCCTTCGGGGAAACCCGGAAAATTCTCCACGTCGGTCGTGGTGGTGAGCTGTCCGCCGGCGGCGATCCCGCCAGCGAGGAAGCCTTCGAACAGCACCGGCGCGAGGTTCGCGCGTGCTGCATAGATCGCGGCGGTGTGAGCGGCAGGGCCGCTTCCGATGATGACGACGTGCTCGGACATGGGCGAGTTAGGTCTAGCAAGCGAATGGGCCACGTTTCAACGACGCCAAGCGCTTGTCGCAGCACCGTCGGGTGTGGACACTTGGGCCATGGAGCTGGCCAGCCTCGTGCAACTCGAGCGGTGTCACCGCCGCCACGACCAGGTGATGACCGAGCTCCTGGAAGCTGCGCGCCGGCTGGCGGCCGGACGGCCCGATGACGGTGACCTCGATCGCGTGCGCGAGGCCGTGGCCTACTTCGAACGCGCGGTCGCGCGCCACTTCGTCGACGAGGAGGGCTCCGTGTTCCCGCGGCTGTCGACGCGCCGGCCCGAGCTGGCGCAGGCACTCGCCGAGCTGTCCGCCGAGCACCCGCTACAGATCGCGCTGCAGGCCGACGTCGCCTCGGCCGCGCACGAGCTCGATGGTGAGGCGCGCCCCACCGCGGGCAAGGTCCTGCTCGACGCCGCAACGAAGCTCGCCGACGCGCACCGCGCGCACGTCGGCCGCGAGGACGCCCTGTTCGCCAACGCGCACGAGGCGCTCACCGCCGAGGATGACGCCGAGATCGTCGCCGAGATGGAGACCCGCCGCGGACGCGATGACAACGGCCATCGTCACCGCGGCAGCGGGGGCGGCGGGGGCGGCGGGGGCGGCGGTAGTGGCGGTGGGGGTCGCGGCGGCGGGCGCGGCGGCCGCACGCAGACCCTCGAGGACGAACCGGCCGCAAAACCGGCGCGCACTGCGAAGAAGCCCGCCGTGCGCACCGCCAAGCCATCCAGCGCCAAGCCCGCCAAGCCCGCAAGCAAGCCATCCGCGCTGATGCGCGCAAACGCCAAGCCGGCCGCAAAGGGCGCAGCCGCGCGCGCGAGCGCCAAGCCCGCCGCCAAGGCCTCTCCCTCGCGCGCCGCTGCCAAGGCCCGCCCAGGCACGTCCAAACCGGCGCCCGGCCGCAAATCGAAGCCCGCCGCCTTGACCAAGCGCCCCGCCAAGCCCAGCCGCGGCAAGCGCTGACGACCGCACGACCTGCCGTCGAAGCGCGCCGCGCCCTGCGCTGCCGCAAGCTGCGCCGCGAGCTTATTCGTCGTTGCGCGACAGCACGTGCGTCCCGACGCGCGCGATCGATGCGAAGTGCGCGTCGTAGGTGACGACGTGGACACCCTCGCGAGCTGCGACCGCTGCGATCCAGATGTCGTTGGTAGGCACGGGCGTACCCGCCGCACGCAGCGCGAGCACGATCTCCCAGGATCTGCGCCGCAGCGTGATCGACCGCGAGCTCGTGAACCACCGGGTTGGATAGAAATGCGGTGAGCTCGGCCGCCTTGCAGCGCTGTCAGCGCTTGCGGTTCTTGTTGCGGTTCTTGTTGCCGGCCTTGCTGGCGGGCCTGGCGGCCGGCTTGCTGCCCGACTTGCTCGCGGCGGCCTTGCTGCCCGCGGCGGTCGCGAGCGGCTCGGACTTGTCGATCGCGAACTCGCCCGATTTCTCTTCTTCGTCGTCGCTGTCGTCGTCGGCGTTGCCCGGCTCCCCGGCCGCTGCGGTCCCGGCGGTGGCCCTGGCCTGCGCGGCCTTGGCGCGCTCGGCGGCCTCGAGCTCGGCGTCCTCGCGGTCGCGCTCGGCGCGCGCGGCGGCCAGCGCGGCCTTCTTGCGCTCGTCGGCGTCCTGCTTGGAGGTCTCCTGCTTCTTGTTCTCGTCGTCATCCTCCTTGAGGATGATGCGCAGGCGCTGCTGTGCTTCCTTCGACGTGGGGGCGACGATCTCGGCCGGCTCGCCGTGCTTGAGCACGCGGCGCGCCGCCCAGACCGCGACGACGAAGGCGAGGATCGACGCCCACTGAGCGAAGGTCATGCCGAGGTAGCGCGGATCGGTGTCCTCGGGACGCAGGTAGTCGAGGAAGAAGCGCACCGGCGCGTACAGCACGCCGGCGAGCGCGGTGACAAAGCCCGCGGGCTGGCGCTTGCTCGGCCGGAACGCGAGCCAGAGGATGATCGCGTTGACCGGGACGAGGTAGAGGAACTCGACGAAGCCCAGGTTCCAGGCGCGGATGAACTCGCTGGTGCCCGGGTACGCCTCGGCCAGGTGCGCCGGGTTGAGCTTGCGCGGATAGTCCATCGCGAGGAACGAGTACCAGCGGTCCGGATCGACGGCCGAGCCAATGTGGTCGCTGACGACCGTGCAGCCGAGGCGGCCGATCGAGAACGCCGGCAAGAGGCCCACCATCGTGACATCGGCGAACAGGCGCACCGGCAGGCGCTTCCACCATACGAAGAGCGCGAAGCCGAGCGCGCCGCCGATGAAGCCGCCGTACGACGAGATGCCGTCCCAGATCCGCAGCCCGAGCGGCCAGTTCGACGGCCACATGGCCTCGGGGAGGAACCACCAGCCGGCGGGCGTGACCATGGTGGTGTCGCCGATCCGATCCCACTGGTAGGCGATGACATCGAACTCGTGGGCACCGAGGAAGCCGCTGATGAGCAGCCAGGTGATGAGGCCGCGAATGTGATCGTCGCTGACGCCGTGCCACTCGGCGTAGCGCCGCAGGAGCGCCGCACCGATCAGCACACCGGCAGCGACGAGCATGCCGAACGCCTGGATCGGCACGCCGATCTTGTCGAACGACCCGAGGTGGAAGTACGGCAGGCCGAAGGTCGCCGCCGTGGTCGCGGCCGACATCGAGAGGACGAGGGCGTACATGCGCCCGTGAGCCTACACCACGGCGAGCGCCGCGCTATGATCGCAGCGTGATCTGGGAACCGTTCATCCTCGCGCTGGTGCTCGGAATCATCGTTTCCGCAGGTCTGTACTTCGCCTATCTGTGGCCGTCCGTCGAGCCCGACGACGAGGCAGCCCCCGCCGCACCGCCGGCACCTACATCGCCCGAGCCGCCATCGCCAGCGGGTGACACCGACGCCGCGAGCGCAGCACCGTGACGGCACGGTCGTTCACCGCGCGTGCGGCGCTGTTCCTCGGAGCCACTATGCTCGGCGGGCTCGCAGCGGTGCCGAGCGCGGCCGAGCCCAGGCCGGCGCCCGGGCACGCCGAGCGCGTCGAGCACCGCGACCCGTCGACGGCACCGACGCGCGGCCCCGCGAACGCCCTGGTCACGATCGAGGTGTTCTTCGTCCCCGGGCCCAACATGCCGACCGGCGCGCTGCGGTTGCTCCAGCAGCTGCAGGACCGCCACCCGGCGCGCGTCCGGCTGGTCTACCGGATCATGAAGAGCGGCTCGACGCTGCTGGTCCCCAGCGCGGCGCTCGAGGCCCATGCCGAGGGCAAGTTCTTCGAGCTGATGGACGAGCTCAACAAGCAGCGCGCCCAGCTCAAGAAGGAGGACCTGGCCGATCTGGCGCGCAAGGTCGGCATCGATCCGCAGCGCGTGATCCTCGCGAGCCAGTTCGAGCACTTTCGCGACGTGCTCGACGCCAACCAGCGCCGGTTCGAACGCCTGCACGCCGGGAACACCCCGAGCGTGCTGTTCAACGCGCGCGCGCCCAAGGTCGCCCTCGGCGCGATCACGGCGACCGACCTCGAGCGCGAGTACCTGGGCGCCTACGACCGCGCGATCGACAAGCTCGACCGCGGCACGCCGATCGCTGCGCTGGCCGACGCGTTCGACGCCGAGGCGATGTCGGCGGCCCAGCCGGTGGTGATGACCACGGGCTCTCCCGACGACGACGTCGAGCGATCGCCGCTCGATCACCCGCTGGCGTCGCCACCGCTGCGGCTCGACGGCCTGCCCTCGTTCGGCAAGCCCGGGGTGGCCGCGGCGATCCCCATCATCGTGCTGTGCCGCCCGAACGATGCCGGCTGCAGCAATCTGCTGCGTGTGGTCGAGCCCGAGATGCGGCTCTATCCGGATGAGGTCCGGATCGTGTGGGCCCCGTGGTTCGACGTCAGCCGCGATGACGCCACCGAGCTGTCGCTACTCGGTGATGCCGCCCTGTGTGCGGAGGCCATCGGCTCGAATCAGGGCGAGCTAACGACGTCACCGGGGTGGGTGTGGGTCAAGGAGATGTACACCCAATCGGGGCGCCTCCACGCCAAGAAGATCGCCGGCGACAAGCTGATCGACACCGTCGCTGCCAAGCTCGATGTCGACAGCCGCGCGCTGTCGGCGTGCCGGGCCCGGATCGCCGGGACCACCCTCGACTGGATCGCGACCGCGCGCCACGCCGGGATGCCGCGCGCCAACTCCGCCGTGGTCATCGGTGGCCGGATCTACGACGGCCTCACGGACCAGACCCTGATCCAGGCGCTGGTCGAGGCCGAGCTGGCCCCGGGCGTGCTGGGCGCGCTACCGCGCTGGAAACCAGGCAAGTAGCTGGTTTGACCGTCAGAGCGGCGCGTGTTACCCGAAAAAGGTGGAGCTGACCTTCGCGGCAGCCACCGACATCGGTCGGCAGCGTACGCACAACGAGGATAACTTCCTCATCGACAAGAAGCTCCGGCTGTTTCTTGTGGCCGATGGAATGGGTGGACACGCCGCGGGGGAAATTGCCTCGTCGATCGCCGTGCATGAGATCCGCGACACCGTGTTCAACAGCCGCGAGCTCATCGATCGCTATCGCGTCGACCACCCGGGGGTGCAGGGCTACGAGATCCTGCAGGTCCTCGAGCACGCGATCCAGTCCGCCTGCACCGCCGTCCATAGCCGCGCGCAGGCCGAGCCCGACAAGCGCGGCATGGGCACCACCGCGACGGTGCTGCTCATCGCCGGCGGCGGCGACCACCTGCGCGGCTTCATCGCGCACGTCGGCGACACGCGGGTGTACCTCGCGCGCCAGAGCCAGTGCCACGTGCTCACCGAGGACCACTCGCTGATGAACGAGCTCGTCCGCCGCGGCAAGCTCAACCGCGAGCAGATCGAGAGCTCGCCCTACAAGCAATACAAGAACGCGGTGACCCGCGCGGTCGGGGTCTACGGCTCCGTCGAGGTCGACACCTTCGACTTCGACATCCTGCCCGGCGACCGGTTCCTCTTGTGCTCCGACGGCATGTACGCCTACGTCGACGAGGACGAGCTGCCCAAGCAGCTCGCCGACGGCGAGGTCAAGGAGGTTCCGCGCAAGCTGGTCGAGGCCGCCAACCAGGGCGGCGGCCACGACAACATCACGGCCGTCGTCGTGCGCGTCGGCGAGACGTCGTCGACCGAGCTCGCGCCGCGCACCACGGAGGTCTCGCTCAAGCTCGAGGTCCTCAAGGGCATGCAGATGTTCCGCTACATGTCCTACAAGGAGCTGGTGCGGATCTCGAACATCGCCGAGATGATCGAGCTATCGACCGATCAGGTCATCTTCTCGACGGGCCAGCCCGGCGAGTCGATGTACGTCGTGCTCTCGGGCACCGTGCGGCTCGCCAAGGGCGAGACCATCGTGGCCGAGCTCGGCCGCGGCAACCACTTCGGCGAGATGGCGCTGGTCGATCGCTCGGTGCGCTCGCTGACCGCGCGCGCCACCGAGGGCACGCGGCTGGTCGTCATCCACCGCAAGGACTTCTACGAGATCATCAAGCGCGAGCCCGCGCTCGCGACCAAGATGCTGTGGAGCTTCGTCCAGGTGCTCGGCGCGCGGCTGCGCAAGACCACCAACGACCTGTCGGATGCCCTGCACGGCGACCGCCACGGGCAGGAAACCGAAGCCGAGAACCTGTTCCAGGACTGACCGCGCCTGCGGGCGTCGCTGTCAGCGGCCTTATTTGCGAGGACGTGGGCGAGCGACCCTAGAATGCGTACGCCGGCCGCGCCGGACGTGAAGCAGGTCAGGATGAACGCATCGATCGTGACGAATAGACACCGCCCGCAGGGCGTTCGGGGGCACATGCGTCGTTTGCATCCGCACCCATCGTTCGCTGCACTGCCGCTCCTTGCCGCCTTCGCGTGCGCCGTCGCTGGCTGTCATGCAGCCGCAGGTCCGACGACGCCCACCGCGCCCGCCGCCGGCGTGGCCGGCGACCCGAAGGTCCGCGTCGTCGCGCTGATCTCGGCCAACACCGAGTGGAAGATCGTGCGCAAGCAGCTCCCCGACGAGCCGGTGCACGAGACGCCGTACGGCCAGTGGCTCACCCACCGCCTCGGCAGCGAGGACGTCGTGTTCTTCCACGGCGGCTACGGCAAGGTCGCGGC
>DATIPJ010000261.1:0-1514 GCA_035472155.1 Kofleriaceae bacterium | reverse complement strand
CTCAGAAGGCCGACGGCTACGAGTTCATCAAGGTCCACAACGTGCTCAAGCCCGAGGTCTACGACGCGATCTGCGCCGAGGCCCGCGCGCAGCACCTCGACGTCGTCGGCCACATTCCGCACGACACGTCGGTCGCGCGCGCGATCACCTGCGGCCAGCGCACCTTCGAGCACTTCAAGGGATACATCAACGATCGCAACCTGACGCTGACCGGCGAGGACTACGTCGCGGTCACCCGCGGCGCCGAGGTCTGGAACACGCCGACGTTCTACAACTATCGTGGGCAGCTGCGCGGCGACGAGGCGCGGCGCCTGATGACCACCGCGCCCGAGATGCGCTACGTGTCGGGCCGCGACCGCGCGCGCTGGCTCGCGCTCGCCGACCAGCCGCCGCAGCCGGTGCAACAGAACGTGCTGCCGATGTCGGAGAAGATCTTTCACGACCTGCTCGCGATCCATGCGCGGTTTCTCGCCGGCACCGATTCGGGCGGCGGCTACCCCTACCACGTGCCCGGGTTCTCGCTGCACGAGGAGCTGCGCATCATGGCGCGCAACGGCATGGCCGCCCCCGAGGTGCTGCGCACGGCCACCATCGAGCCAGCGATCGCGATGCGCCGCGAGGCGGAGCTCGGCACGCTCGAGGTCGGCAAGCGCGCCGATCTGGTCCTGCTCGCGCGCGATCCGCTCGCGTCGATCGAGAACCTCGAGTCGATCGAGGGCGTGATGGTGCGCGGCATCTGGCTATCGCGCAGCTCGCTCGACGAGATGCTCGCGGCGATTGCGGCGATCGACGCCAGCTCGGTGCAGCCGGCGCACCCGTTGACCCGCGCCGACCTCGACCGCGCGCTCGAGACGCTCGAGCAGCTGCGCGCGCATGGCTATCCGCTGCGCGAGCACTTCCTCGGCTGGCTGCGGTTCCGCCTCGAGGCTGCGGGCCTGCCCGTCGCGCGGCCGCTGTTCGAGGGCATCGTGCCGATGTCGCCGGACGACGACTGACGACGATTGACGACGACTAGCGCCGGCCGAGCGGCGGCGGGTTGTAGCGCTCGAACAGCAGCCGATCCGCGTTCCCGCCGGTGACCAGCACCGTGCCGTCGCACAGAAGGAGCGCCTGATGGCCCGCACGCGGAACCGCGAGGTGGTCCGTCGCGACGACGTCGACCGAGCCGTCGAGCGGGTTCAGCCGCGCGATGTACGCGGTGTCGAGCGGCGCCGCGCCCGGGGCCGTGCGACCGCCGGTGAGCAGGATCCGACCGTCGGGGAGCGTCGTCGCGGCGAAGTCGACGACGCCTGCCGTCGTTGGCAGGTCGCCGACGGCGTTGAAGCCGCCATCGACCGAGAACAGCTCGAGCGTGTGGACCGGCTGGTCTCCGCCGTCGAGCCCGCCGATCACCAGCACGCTGCCGTCGGGCATCAGCGTCGCCACGTGGTGGTGGCGCGGGAACTTCATCGGCGGCGCGAACGTCGCGGCGACCTCCTCGCTGAGCGGCTTGAACAGCTCGGCGGTCGGGACCG
>DATIPJ010000260.1:0-47089 GCA_035472155.1 Kofleriaceae bacterium | reverse complement strand
CCCGGTCACCGGAGCGCCCATCGTCCAGCCGATCAGCTACGGCGACAACGGCTTCTGGCGCGGCGGCCGCTGGCTTCCCCCGGTCTACCGCCCGGTGACCCTCGCGAGCGGCGTGCAGTTCAACGGCGGCCGGACGTTCATCACCGTCGGTGCCCAGCAGGGCCGGTTCGAGACGCTCCAGATCTCCGGCGCGACCGGCCGCACGCTCATCAAGCAGGTCTACGTGCAGTTCGACAACGGCCAGTCGCAGGTCATTCGAAACCTCGATCGCACCCTCTTCGCCAACCAGAGCATGAGCCTCGACCTCCAGGGCAACCGGCGCGGCATCGCCCGCATCGTGGTCTACGGCAACGAGCTCAACAACGGCTGGCGGCGCCAGGCCGGCACCTTCACGGTGACCGCCTCGTAATCACCCACCCCGCAGCAACACTCCAACAACCCTCACCGGCGAGACGGCCCCCGCGTCTCGCCGGTTTTCTTTGTGCGCGTTCAGGTCGTGCCGAGCTCGTCGAGGAAGGTCTGGGCGTCGGAGAAGGCGGGGTCCTCGCGCAGGGCCTTCTTGGCCCAGAGCTCGGCCTTGGCGCGGTTGCCGCGCGCATGCTCGATCTTGGCTTCCCAGAGGAGGGCCATGGGGCGCGTGATCGGGGCGGGGTTGTCCATCAGGGTGATGGCGCGCAGGGGCTTCAAGGCCAGCTCGTAGTCGCCGATCTCGGTGGCGAGCTGGGCGAGCTCGGCGGCGACCTCGGCGTTCTTGCGGTCGACGTCGAAGGCTTTCTTGAGCCAGTTGAGCTGGCCGTCGCGATCGCCCAGGGCGGCCGAGACCTTGCCCATGCGCTGCTGGAGCACGGCGAGCTCGGGCGTGCGTTTCTTCTGGCCGCCGATGGCGGTCTCGAGGGTGCGGCCGGCGTCCTCGAGGTGCCCCGACTGGATGAGGACGTCGACGTTGAGCATGAGGGCAGCGTGGTCGTCGGGCTGGAGCTCGAGGGCGCGCTGGGCCGGGGTCTGGGCGTTGGACGGATCCTCGAGGTGGTAGAGGTAGAGCTCGGCGGCGCGCTTGTAGTTGGCGTAGCGAGCGGCGGGGTCGGTGACATGGTCGGCGTCGGCGACCAGGACGCCCGCGAGGAGGCGGTACTCGCCCGCGGCCTCGTAGACCTCGCGCAGCTTGTCGCGCACGACCTGGGCGCCGGGCTGGTGCTGGTGGACCAGCTCGAGGACGGGGACCGCGTCGGCGGGTCGGCCCGCGTGGGTCGAGGCGGCGGCGGCGCGCAGGGCCGCATCGACCTGGGAGTCGCCCTCGGTGACGTACGCCAGGCGGGTGGCGGCGGCGGCGACGCCGTCCCAGTGCGAGATCGACTCGTCGAGGTCGCACAGCAGGTAGAGCGGCTCGGCGTCGCGCGGGTCGCGCTCGATCCAGCTGACGAGGAACTGGCGGCCGCGCTCGAGGTCGCCGCTGGCGACGAGGAGCTGGGCCAGGCGCAGCGTCGCGGTGCGCTCGGTGGGGAGGTCGCCGTCGCGCTCGGCGCGCTTGCGCAGCCGCTCGAGGCCGGTGATCAGAGTCTCGGGGCCGCGCTCGCGGTCGAGCTCGTAGGCCTCGGTGAGGTCGGCGACCGCCGATGAATCGTCGCCCAGCTGCTGGCGGAAGTTGGCGCGCAGGAGCAGGAGCTGGGTGCGCCCGGTGCCCTTCACGGTGGCGAGCGCCTCGCCGATCGCGCGCTGGGCGGCGTCGAGCTCGCCGGCGGCGGCGAGCGCGGCGGCGTGGTCGGTGACCAGCTCGGGCAGGTGGGGCGCGCGCAGCCGGGCCTTGCGCAGGACCTCGGCGGCCTTGAGCGGCTGGCCCAGGTGCCCCGAGTAGACGGCGGCGGCCTCGCGCAGGCGCTCGACGGCGGCGCCGTCGGTGGCGCGCTCGGCGTCGCGGGTCATCAGCTCGGCGAGCTCGGGCCACAGCTCGCGGTCGCGGTACCAGCGCTCGAGGCGATCGTGGATCGCGGTGTCGTCGGGTGCGCTGCGGTGCGCGAGCTCGAGCGTGCGCTGCACGCCCTTGAGGTCGCCCGCGGCCTCCCACATCGTGGCGAGCCGGCCGGCGAGCTCGGGCGCGCGCTCGGGGGTCTCGACCGCGAGCAGGCGCTCCATGAGCACGGCGCCCTCGCGCGGCGGGTCGTTCTCGCCGAGCTGGGCGACCACGCGGCGCAGGATCTCGCGGTCGTCGGGGGCGACGATCAGCGCCGCGCGGTAGACGCGCACGGCGTCGGGCGAGCCGGTCTTCTCGAGCAGGTCGCCCAGGCGGAGCGCGACGTCGACCGTCGAGTCGCGGTGGCCCCGGCGCTGGGCGTCCTCGAACCGCGACCACAAGAACTCGGCGATGCCGTCGTCGTCGCCGAGCTGGCGCAGGGTCAGCTCGTAGAGCTCGGCGGCCTCGAGGTTGTCGGCGTCGTCGGCCAGCGCATCGCGCAGGACGTCGAGCGCGTCGTGGTGGCGCTTCAGGTTCTCGATCAGGAAGCGGACGTGCTCGAGGCGCAGCGCGTTGCGCTCGGCGGGTGTGATGAGGTTGGGCAACGTCGACGAGATCACGCTGCCCAGGCGGTCGGCGTCGCCGAGCTCGCGGTAGATCGCGAGCAGCGGCTGCCACACCGCGCGGTCGGCCGGGCTGCGCTCGCGCAGGAACTCGTAGACGTCGGCGGCGAGGTCGATCCGGCGGTGGGCGAGCGCGCGCGTGGCGACCCGCATCGCGAGGCCGTCGATCGCCTCGGTGCCCATCGCCGTGTCGGCGATCGGGGCGATCTCGTAGGTCAGGTCGCGGGCCTGGCTGAGGTCGCCCGCGGCGAGCCGGCGCTCGGCGAGCGCGAGCACGGCCCACGGCGCCGAGCCGAGCCCGTCGACGGTGTCGCGCGCCGCGGCCACCGCGCGCACCAGCAGCGCCTCGGCGCGCTGGTCCTGGCCCTGCTCGACGGCGAGGTCGACCGCCTCGCGGATCTGCTGCGGCGAGGCGCCGGGCAGCGCGGCGCGCCGCTCGAGGAAATCGAGCAGGAGCTCGGCATCGCCGCCCTGGCGCGCGACGCGCTCGTACATCGCGAGGATCCGCTCGTCGCCGCCCGCGCTCGCGGCCGTGCGCAGCAGGCGCCCGGCCTGGGCCCAGCGCGGCTCGGCGGCGAACGCGCGCTCGAGCAGGTCGAAGCCCTGGCGGCGCCGGGTGTCGCTGCCGAGGAAGATCTCGGCGAGGCGGTACAGCGCGTCGACCTGCGCCGGGGTCGGCTCGGCGTCGGTGCCGGCGGGCTCGAACATCTTGTCGAGCGTGCGGGCCTGCTCCGCGGTGTCGCCGACCGCGGCCGCGACGCGCGCCTGGGCGTAGAACGCCTCGGCCAGCCGCTCGCCGAGGATCTCGACGCGGCGGTAGAGGTTGGCCGCGGCGCGCTGGTCGCCCGCGTCCTGCTCGAGCGCCTCGCCGGCGCGCATGAGCAGATTCGCGATCAGCGGCGGATCGTCCTTGCGGCGCAGCCGGTCGACCACGGCGTCGACCGCGTCGACGAAGCGCTTGGTCTGCGAGGTGCGCTTGGCGAGCTCGCGCGCGCGCTCGTGGAGGTCGGTGCGCGATGGCATGACGCCGATCGCGCGGATCAGCGCGTCGAGCGCCTCGCTGCCGCGCCCGAGCTGGACATCGAGCGTCTCGGCCATGTCGGAGAGCAGGCGCGCCTGGCTGTGCAGCTCGGGGTTGGTGGCCAGCCGGCGCTCGAGGACCTGGAGCAACAGCTCGCCCTCGCCGTGCGCGATCAGCGAGCGGCGCAGGCGGCGGACCTCGGCGTCGGACTGGATCGCGGCCTCCATCGCCGACTCGAGGAGCTCGCGGGCCTGGTCGGCATTGTCGTCCTTGCCCTGGGCGAGCTTGTGGAGCTCGAACAGCACCTCGCTCGCGCCGACCGCGTTCTCGTCGTCGCCCGGCGGCTGGCGGCGCACGACGAGGAGCAGCGCGCGGTAGGTCCGCTCGGCCTTGTCGAGCTGGCCGGCGGTGCGCGCCATCTCGGCGAGCTCCTTCTGGATCGCGGCGTTCGAGCCGTCCATCTTTGACGCCGACTCCATCTCGGACATCGCCTCGTCGAGCTTGCCCTCGGCCTGCGCGACGCGCGCGAGCTCGACGTGGAGCGCGGCGCGCTCGGGCGAGCGCCGGCGGCCGAAGTCGTTGATCAGCTCGGACAGCGTGGTGCGCGCCGAGCCGAGCTGGCCCGCGACCCGGTGGCCGATCGCCAGCGCGGTGCGCAGATCGCGATCGGTCGGGTCGAGCTGCAGCGCGGTCTCGAGTGCCGGGATCGCCTTGGCGGGCGACGACAGCTTCTGGAGATAGATACCCGAGGCCTCGCGCGCGAAGTCGCGGGCGAGCTTCTCGTCCTTGAGCAGCGGCAGGCTGCGCGTCAGGTGGCGCGCGAGCGGCTCCCACATCTCGGCCTTGCGATAGAGATCGGCGAGCAGCGTGCGCAGCTCGATCGCGGGCTCGCTGTCGGCGACGTTGACCTCGATCGCGGCGATCGCGCGGTCGGGCTGGTGCGCGGAGAGGTGCGCCTTGGCGAGCTGCGACACGACGAGCAGCCGCTCGCCGTGCGACACGGTGCCGAGCAGGCTCTCGAGCCACGGCACCGCCTGGCCGGGCTGGCTGCGCTCGAGGTTGAGCCGCGCCAGCGCGCGCAGCGATTCGCTCGTCGGGGCGAGCGCGACCACGCGCCGGTGGCCGGCGATCGCCCGCTCGATCTCGCGGGTCTCGCTCTCGGCGACGTGGGCATAGCGCGACCACAGCCGCGCGGCCTTGGCCGTGTCGCCCGCCGACTCGAGGCGCTGCGCCTGCTGCTCGAGCAGATCGGCCAGCGGCTTGTGCTGGCCCTTGCCCGCGAGCAACTCGGCGACCGCCTCGATCGAGGCGTCGTGGCCCGGGCTCTCCTCGAGGTTGGCCTTGAGCGCATCGAGCCGGCCGCCGCGCTCCTCGACGATGCCGACCAGGCGAGCCAGCTCGAGGCGCAGCGTCAGCCGGCGGTCGCCGGCGTCGGGGCTCGCGCTCTCGAGCCCGAGCTGGATCTGGCGCAGCGTGAGCAGCTCGGGCACGCGGTCCTCGAGCGCGAGCAGGTGCGCGAGGCGCTCGATCACGTCGAGATCGTTCGGCGACTGCGAGAGCACGCTGCGGTACATGTCGATCGCCGCGGCGTTGTCCCCGAGCTCGACGGTGGCGAGCTGTGCCGCGCGCAGCCGCATGTCGCGCCGCGTGTTCTGATCGAACGGCAGCCGCGCGGCCTCGATCAGCGTGTCGACCGCCGCGCGCGCCCGCCCGCCGGTGCGGTAGAGGTCGACCAGGGCATCGATCGCCCACTTGGCGACGGCGTCGACCGAGCGCGCCGAACGGATCGCCGCCGTGCCGCGCCAGGCCGCCGTCGCGCGCCCGAGCACCGCCGACAGGATCGCGAGCGCCTGCTCGCGCTCGCCGAGCTTGGACGCGACGTCCGCCGCGCCGACCAGCGCGTCGAGGTCGCGGCCGTCGGCATCGGCCAGCCGGCGCAGCGCATCGAGCAGCGAGGGCGTCGTGCCCTGCTCGCGCTCGAGCGCAACGAGGTCGACCAGCCACGCGGTGCGCTCGCCGCCGAGCTCGAGCGCCCGGCGCAGCGCGCGGATCGCCGACGGCCCGTCGCCGCGGTGGTCGCGGTGGACCAGCGCGAGCCGGTGGGCGAACAGCGCGCCCACGGCCCCCGGCAGCTTGTGGCGGTCGAGCGCCGCGGTCAGCCCCGCCGCGAGCGGATCGTGCGCGTCGGCCTGGCTCGCCGCCATCTCGAGCACCGAGAGCAGCTCGTCGTCGAACGCCTCGCGCACGCCGCAGTAGCGCACCACGCACGTCGCGGCGTCGTCCCACCGGCCGAGCTGCGCGCCGAGGCTGGCGAACGAGTGGACCGCGCGCCGGTTGCCGGGCTCGACCGCCGCGACCTGCGCGTAGGCATCGGCCGCGCGCGTGCGATCGTTCAGGTGCTCGGCGGCGATGTCGGCGTACGCCATGCGCACCCGCGCCGCCTCGCGCGCCTCGCCGGGCGCAGCATCGAGCGCCGCGATCGCGCGCTCGTGGGCGCCCGCCGCGGTCACCCAGTCCCCGGTGGTCTTGGCCAGCGAGACGATCTGGTGCTCGATCAGCTGATCGCGCGGCGACAGCGGGAACGCGCGCGCCAGATCGGCGAGCGCACCCGGCGCATCGTGCTTGTGCTCGAGACGCAGCTGCGCCGCCTCGCGGAGCAGCGCGAGCCGGTTGCGGTCGTCGCGCGCGTCCGATAGCCGCGCCGGCAACAGGTCGAGCACGCCGCCGAGGTCGCCATTGATCCGCAGCGCCTGGGCGAGCGCGTCGGCCGCCGGCCCGCGCGTCGCGGCGACCTCGAGCAGCGCGGTCAGCCCCGCGCGCGCCTCGCGGCTCGCCGGATCGATCGCGATCGCGTTGCGGTAGGCCGCGACCGCGCGCACCGGCTGGTCGAGGTGCGCGCGCAGCGCATCGCCCAGCCGGATCAGCCGCGCGATCGTGCGCTGGGTGGCGCGGCCCGACGCGCTCTCGAGCAGGTCCGCCATCTCCTTCCAGCGATCGGTCTCGGCGAGCAGGTCGGCGAGCGCCGAGATGCCCTCCTCGTCGTCGCGGTTGTCGGCGACCACGCGCTGCCACGCCGAGATCGCCGCCGGCAGATCGCGCCGCTGCTGGTGATGGACGAGCGCCACGCGCACGAGGTCCGCGCGCTTCTGGTTGGGCGCGCTGACCTTGGCCGCGCGGCTCTCGAGCGCCGCGACCAGGTCGTCCCAGCGCTCCTGGTTCTCGAGGATGCCGATCCGCGCGTCGAGGCCCGACAGGTCGCTCGGGTCGGAGTCGATGCGGCGCTCCCACAGCGCCAGCGCGCGCTCGGTGTCGCCCAGCGACTCGGCGAGCTTGGCGGCCTCGCTGAGCACGCTCGAGCGCGCGACCTCGTTGGCCTCGAGGTGGGCCTGGCGCTCGAGCATGCCGAGCCGCTCGCGCGGCCGGTTGGTCTGCGCGTACAGCCCGGCGAGCCGGCGCGCGACCCCGAGCTGCTTGTGCTCGGCGGCCCCGCTGACCGCCGCCCCCTCGACGAGCAGCTTGATCGCGCCCTCGGTGTCGGACAGGCGCTCGAGCCGCGTGCGCGCGGCCTCGCCGAGCAGCTCGACCTGGCGCGTCGGATCCTGCGCCGCGCGCGCCGCGATGGCGACCCCGTCGGCGTAGCGGTCGTGGTGGCCGCCGCGCTCGGCGAGCTGGCGCAGCTTCTCCTCGGTGGCCGATGAGCCTGGCGACATCGCGAGCAGCGCGGCGTAGTGGTCCATCGCCGCCGGCAGGTCGTCGAGGTCGGCGAGGCGCGCACCGGCCTCCTCGTGCAACGGGCCGCTCGCCGCCGGGTCGAGCGCGATCACCTTCTCGAGGACGCGGATCACCTCGCGCGGCCGGCTGCTCTGATCGTAGTGCGAGCGCAGGAGGTCGAGCGCCGTATCGCGCACCGGCTTGCCCGCGTACTGCGACTCGAGGATGCGCTCGAGCAGCGCGGTCGACTCGCGGTCGTCGTCGGCCTCGGCGAGCAGCGGCTTGGCCGCCGCGAGCGCGCGCTGCGGATCGCGCAGGTTGTCGAGCCACACCGTGGAGATCCGCGACCGGCTGCGCTCGCGGTCCTTCTTGGACTGGCTATCGAGCCGGCTCTCCCACAGCTGGATGAGATCGGGCCAGCGCTCGTGGCGCTCGAGCAGGCGCTCGAGGCTCTGGCTCACCTGGCCGTCCTCGGGCGTCAGCGGCAGGAGCCGCTGGTAGTAGCCGATCGCCTTGTCGGGCTGGTTCGCGACGTCCTTGGCGAGCTGCGCCGCCTCGCGCAACAGGCGCACGCGGCGCGCGCGGTCCTTGGTCACCTCGACCGCGCGGTCGTACAGCCCGAGCGCATCGCTCCAGCGCTCCGCCACGGTGTAGATCACGCTCAGTCGCTGCAGCGCGGTATCCGACGCCGGCGCCAGCCGGGTCACGCGCACCAGGATCCGCTCGAGGATCGACGGATCGTCACCGAACCACTCGTCGCAGAACCCGCCCGCGCGCTCTCCGATCATCTCGGCGACCTCGGGCTCGACCTCGGTCGCCAGCGCCTCGTTGTACAGACCCACGATATCGTCGGGGCGATCGAGGTCCGCGGCCAGCGCCTCGACCTCTTCCCATGCGCTGACCGCGTGCGGAGAATGTTGGACGGCGGCTGCGGCTTCCTTGAACTGAGACAGATCGGCCATGGGCTCCCCGAGGTAGTCGCGGCGACGGAAAATCCTATCACGCAGCCCAATGCCGCACCGGGCGCACGCCCGCCTGTCGATTGCGAATAATCGTGAGCCGGACGAATCTCACGCCACGAGTACCCGAGGCGCACCCGATCAGAACGCGCTGTGGATGCCGAGCGTGACGGCCAGCGGGTCCTGGAAGGCGACCGGCAGCCGGTAGCCCGCGCTGCGACGGGCGGGCGCGCCTGCGTCGTTCTTGAGGAAGACCAGGTCGCTCGCGTCGCCGCCCGTGACCGGGCGCACCGTGTCGCCGGTGTAGACCTCGTCGAGGTTGGTCGGGTCGCGGCGGTCGAACACGTTCTGCACGTCGAGCGTGACCGCGACGCCGCGCCAGCGCGCCAGGACGCGCACGCGCGCCTCGGAGACGACGGGGTCGCGACCGGCGGACCCGCGCGGCAACAGCGCCACGAGCCCGTCGACGCCGCTGGCGAGCACGTTGCGCGGCCGCCCGCTGCCGACGGTGAACCGGGTCGCGACCGCGACCTCCACGGGGCCGAGCGCGCCGCGGTGCTCGGACTCGACGAACAGCCGCGCGCCGGCGTCGGTGGGCAGCCGCCCGTCGAGGTTGGTCGCGTCGGTGTCCCAGTCGGGGCTGGCCAGCAACGTCGCGCCCTGGCGCGGATCGTACGACCCGGTCCACGTGCCGACGGTGCGGCCCCACATCGCGCCGGCGCGGATCCGGATCTTCGGCTTCACCAGCTCGAGCGCCGCCGCGGCGATCTCGGTCTCGCGCACGGCCGACGGGTCGTCGCCGCCCGGGTTGTCGAGCGTGCCGTGCGCCGTCTCGAGGCCGTGGCGCAGGTACCGGCCCTGCAGCCACGCCGTCGCGCGCAGCGCACCGGCGAGCGCGACCTCGCCCCCGAGCGTCACCTCGTCCTGCACGATCGAGCGCACGTCGTCGGCGACCGGGAACGCGCCGCCGCTGTCGCGCACGCGCGCCGCGACGCCGGCGAGCTCGAAGTCATCCACCGTCGGATCGCGCCCGATCACCGTCGCGCCGAGCCCCGCGGGCAGCATCGCGAAGGTCCGGCCCAGGCTCGTCCATAGCCGCGCGCGTCCGTCGCCAAATGGGGTCCAGACCATGCCCGCGCGCGGCGCGAGCTGATGCGAGAACCGCAGGCTCGAGCCGACCCACATCAGCTCCCAGCGCAGGCCGTCGTTGACCACCAGCCCGGGCGCCAGCGAGAACGTGTCCTCGGCATACACCGCCGCGTAGCGGGTGCGGTAGGTGAGCTGCGAGCGGTCGGCGTAGTCGCACGGGTCGCCGGCGCCCTCGCCGCACGCGTCGCCGAAGAACCGGCGGTGGTCGAGCGCGTCGAGCGCGAGCGCGCGCAGCTGCTCGCCGCCGGTGAGCTGCGCCGTGGTCACCAGCCGCGCGTCCTCGAGCGTCGCCCCGGCGCGCACGAGGTTGCCGCCGAACCGGCGCGCGATGTCCGCGCTCACGGTGGGGCGATCGCCGACGACGTCGGTCAGCTGGCCCGCGCCGCCGCTCGCGAACAGCGCGCCCTCGACGGGGCAGTTGGCGATCTGCTTCCAGCGGTCGTCCGGCGAGCTGTCATCGCACGCCGCCGCGAGCACCGGATCCTCGGCCAGCTGCGCGGGGATGAACCCCGTGAGCCGCTGCGGGACGCCGCCCGCCGACGCCACCCGCGCTCGCTCGCTGCGGTCGCTGCGGTGCCAGCTCGCCTGCACGCGCGCGCGGGTATCGGCCCAGGCGCCGCGCCAGGTCGCGATCAGGTCGCCGACGACGGTCGTGCGATCGACGCCCGCGGCCGGCAGGGTCGCGCCGGCGAGGAACCGCGCATCGCGCTCCACGCTGCCGACCAGCGACAGCTCGAGGTGGTGCGCCCCGCGGTCGAGCCCGGCGCGCGCCATCACCGGCACGGTGTAGTCCCACGCGCGCTCCGCGGTGTCCTCGATGGTCTCGACGGCGACATCGCCGCCCGCGGGATCGGGCGCCCCATCGCCGTCGGCGTCGACCAGCCGCCCTGCGTGCCAGCCGAGCCGCGTCGATCCGAGGCTGGGCGCGATGCCGGCCGCGTACCACGCCGCGCCGCCGAGCCATGCGCCCACGGCCGCCAGCGGTCCGGTCCCGACCAGCGACAGCGTCGTGCGCGGCCCCGGATCGAATGCCAGTGTCCGCACGCGATAGGCGCCCACGGGGAGCGGCGGCGCGCTCGGCGCGCGCGACAGCTCGAGCCACGCGTCCGCCGCCAGCTCGTGCTTCGACGTGCCGCGCAGGAGCCTCGCGTCGATCGTGCCGCCCACGCTCGCCCGGTCGCGCGCCGCAAACCCGCCCGCGGTCACCAGCACGCCCTCGAGGAACGCGAGCGGCACCCGCGTGTCGGCGCCCCCGGTCCGTACGCTGTCCGCGGGCGCACCGTCGATCGTCCACCGGTTGTCGAGCCCGGTGCCGCCACCCAGCACGACACCGGCGCCGTCGCGGCTCGCGCCGAGCGCATACGACGCGACCGCATCGTGCGTCGCCGCGCCCACCGGCAGCCGCCCGAGCCAGCTCACCGGCAGCCACGTCGACAGCGCATACGGCGTCGCGCCATCGAACGGATCGGTGGCAATGGCACAGTCAAACGCCAAACCATCGCCGCAGTCGGCCCGCACCGCCGGCGGCTGCGACAGCCCGAATGTATCGCGCAGGTCGCGCGGTGGCTCGGGCCGCGCTGCGTCGGCCCCAGGTGCATCGGCACCCGCGGGCGCGACCCGGGCGCCGCCAGCGAGCAGCGCTGCCAGCAGCACACGGCGACATCGCACGGCGGGGACCCTATCACGGCCCCTTCGCCGCGCCCGCCGACCGAGTCGGATCCCCTGGGCCACCCACCAGACGGAAGCATTGGCTCGCCCAACTGCTCGAGGCTCGCTTTCTTGGTAGTGTCCAGTGCTCATGGAGGGCATAACCCCGCAGCCGCTAGAGCGACCAGTGGGTTACGAGGATGTCTCGCCCGCGCCTACCCTCGCCGCGATGCCAAAGTCGGGGGCGCGCACGCGCAAGGCTCGCAAGGAGCGCGAGGCCACGCAGGATATGACCGCCGCGCGCGAGGTGCAGCAGCGCGTCGGGCAGCGGATGCGCAAGCTCCGCAAGGACCGCGAGCTGTCGCAGGAGGTCATGGCGGCCCGCATCGGCATCTCGCAGAAGTACCTGAGCGAGCTCGAGCGCGGCCAGAAGTCACCGAGCTGGGACACACTGGTCGACATCGCGCACAAGGGCTTCGAGATCAAGCTCGCGGCGCTGATGTTCGGCGTCGATGAGGAGGTCGGTGGCGACGCCAAGGAGCTGAGCGACGTGCTCGCCGGGCGATCGCAGGACGTCCGCTACGACGTGCTGCGCGCCGTCGAGCTCATCCTGCGCGCTGCCGAAGCCTCGAAGTAGCGGTCCCTTGCCCGTGCGCCCCTCGCGCTGGGCTCGTGCTCACTCGTGCTCACTCGTGCTCAGTGATCGTGGTCGCAGCCAGGCCCGTGCTCATGGTCGTGGTCGTGGTCGTGCACATGCGCGGCGATCTCCGCGCGAACCTGCTCCATGTCGAGTCCCTTGGCCTGTGTGAGCAGCTCCTCGAGCGCCGCGGCGGGAAGCGCGCCCGCCTCGCGGAACAGCAGAACACCATCGCGGAACACCATGAGCGTGGGAATCGCCTGAATGTCGGCAGCACCGGCAAGCTCTTGCTGCGCCTCGGTGTCGATCTTGCCGAACGTCACATCCTGATGCTTCTCGGACGCCTTCTCGAACACCGGAGCGAACGCGCGACACGGCCCGCACCACGAGGCCCAGAAATCGAGTAGCACGATGCCTGGCTTCTCGATCGTTTCCTGAAAGTTGCCCGCGTTGATCTCAACGGTTGCCATCGACACAAGATGGCCTGACGCGCGTGTTATCGCAAGCTTGGTACACACGAGCACACAGAGCGTGAGCGCGCGGCCAATGCGTTGGCAGCCTCGGGTGGCACGACCGTTGCTGTGTCTGGCTGGATGAGCTCTGTCAGCCCCGTTGTCGTCGGGTACGACTTCAGCCGAAGCGCCGACGCGGCGCTGCACCGGGCGGTTTCGCTCGCAGCGCGCGCACCGTCGCATGTGCTCCATGTCGTGTGTGTGGTCGATCCGAAGGAAGCGATTCCGAGCATTCCGCCGTACAACGGTATCGACCACATGTATGCGGCGCGCGTGCAGGAGGCGCTCGCCCTCGAGATCCAGCACGAGCTCGACAAGGCCGAGGTCCGCGACTGCGTCCACTTCTTCGTACACGCGCGGATCGGCAAGGCGGTGCCCGAGATCCTCGAGCTGGCGCGCGAGGTCGGCGCCGATCTGATCATCGTCGGCAGCCACGGCCTGACCGGGATCGAGCGTATGCTGCTCGGCTCGACGTCCGAGCACATCGTGCGCGAGGCGCACTGTACCGTCGAGGTCGCGCGGCCCAAGACGTACCCCGATGTCGAGCTCGTCCAGGTCGAGCCCGTGGATCCGGCGCGCGATCAGCCGCGAGCGTACGTGCCGCCGCATCGCTACACGTACGAGGATCACCGCGTGAATCTGCGCCCGGCCGAGTGGCCGCTGTACTGATGCGCCCCGATCGGCCGGCGTTGCACCGGATCGCCCGCCGTATTACCTGATCAGGCAGGTTGTCGCAGGCTCGTCGGTTTCGCGTGACGATCCGCGGCAGTGGCCAACGCGCTTGACCGCACGCGCCTCGTCGCACCGGCCGCACGGCCAGGTGGAATGGCAGGGCCTGCATCGAGGGTTTACATTTGCGTCATGGAAAAACCTCGAGTGCCCACGTCGCCGCGCCGACAGGCCGCGATCGTGCTGCTCGGCAGCGTCTGCGTGACGCTCGCGATGTTCCTGATTCCGAGCCCCGAGCACACCTGGTGGGTGCTCGCGCCGTTCCGCTGGCTGCATATCTACGTCCACGAGTTCGGCCACGGCATCGCCGCGCTGCTCGCGGGCGGCGTGTTCGATCGCTTCGAGATGTACACGTACTCGGGGGTCGCTTACACCGCGACGCGCGGTGATCTCGCCGCGGCCTTCGTGTGCGCAGGCGGCCTGTGCGGGCCTGCGGTCGTCGGCGGCGTGTTCCTCGCGATGGGTCGCAACGTGCGCTGGGCGCGCCTGGCGCTGCTCGGCTTCGGCGCGTTCATGGCGCTCTCGCTGTTCTTGTGGACGCGCACGCCGTTTGGCTGGGGCTTCGGCGCCACTGTCGCCGCACTCGCGCTGCTCGTCGCGCTCCAGGGTCGCCCGGCGCTCGCGCAGACCGTGCTGGTGTTCCTCGGCGTGCAGCTCGCGCTGAGCGTGTACACCGGCGGCGGCTATCTGTTCACGCAGTACGTGCAGATCCAGAATGGCCACCAGGGCCCGTCGGACACGCAGGCGATGGCGAACGCGATCGGCGGCCCCTACTGGTTCTGGGGCGTCGTGTGCGCTGCGTTCTCGGCGACCGTGCTGCTCGCCGGGCTGTGGATGTACATCCGGCCCGAGCGCAAGATGCGCCGCGCGAGCCTGTCGCCCGTGATCGCGCCTTAGCCTGGCCAGGCCGGCGCGGTCGCGCGGTAGACGACGACGCCCGTGAAGCCCTGCGGCTTCGAGACGGTCACCCTGACATGAGGAGCGCGGCGCGCGCCGCCGTCACGACATCTCGTCGTCTTCGTACTCGCCGTCGCCGCCGCCGCCGTCGCTCTCCACCGGCTCGGTCACCGGCGTCGCAGGCGGAACGGGCTCGCCCCAGCGCTCACCCTCGGGCGCGCCGTTGACGTCCTCGATGTCCTCGACCTCGGGGGCGGCGGGCGGTGCCGGCTTGGGCGCTGCGGCCTTCGGCCTGGGAGCAGCCTTCTTCTTCGGTGCTGCTTTCGGTGCCGCCTTGGCCGGAGCCTTGGCCTTGGCCTTGGCCTTGGCCGGAGCCTTGGCCTTGGCCTTCGCGGCGGGCTTTTTCGCCGACTTCTTCGGCGCGGCCTTCGCCTTCGCCTTCGTCTTTGCTTTCGACTTCAGTGTCTTGGCCTTGGCCATGTGGCCTCCCTAGATGAAGTAATCAGGCAGCAGAGAAGCGGTCGGATCCATTGCGTACTCGCCGAGATCAGTCTTGCCCTCGGCCAGCAGCACTTCGTCATCGATGCAGAACTTTCCGGTGAATTCCCGCGATGGCTTGGTCAGGATCGCGTGCGCGGCGTCGCCCATGATCGCCGGCTTGCGCGAGCCGCGGATCGCGGTGTCGCCGCCGAGGAGATTCTGGACCGCGGCGGTGGCGATCGCCGTGCGCGGCCACAGCGCGTTGACCGCGATGCCGTCGCCACGGAGCTCGCCTGCCATTCCGAGCACGCACATGCTCATGCCGAACTTCGCCATCGTATAGGCGACGTGGGGCGCAAACCACCGCTCCTCCATGTTGAGCGGCGGGGAGATGTTGAGGATGTGCGGATTGCTCGCCTTCTTGAGAAACGGGAGGCACGCCTGCGAGCACACGAACGTGCCGCGCGTGTTGATCTGGTGCATCAGATCGTACCGCTTCATCGGCGTGTCCTCGGTGCGAGTCAGACTGATCGCGCTCGCATTATTGACCAGAATGTCGATGCCCCCGAACTTTTCGACTGCCTTCTTCACGGCCGCCGCCACCTGATCCTCGAACCGGATATCGCAAACGATGCCCAGGCCCTTGCCGCCGGCCTTGTCGATCTCGTCCGCGGCGGTGAACACGGTGCCTGGAAGCTTGGGATTGGGCTCCGCGGTCTTTGCTGCGATCGCCACGTTCGCACCATCGCGCGCGGCGCGCAGCCCGATCGCGAGGCCGATGCCACGGCTCGCACCGGTGATGAACAGCGTCTTTCCGCGGAGCGACATGTGACGATAGGACTACGCTAGATCAGAACCGGTCGGGGTTCATTGCGTCTTGCAGGAGATCCGGATCGGCAGGTCGAATCTGTTTGGCGAGGAGTTGCGCCCCGGCGATCCCGGCGACCGAGCCGATCCCGAACGCCCAGAAGCTCCAGGCGACCCCGACGGCGCCTACACCGCCGGGCTTGGTGGCAACGAATACGCACCCGCTGATGAGACCGATCATAATGCCAAGCAGGGCAAACGTCGTCGGTGAGATCGGAAGATTCGGGCGTCCATGCGCGGCAGAGATCCCGGCGGAGAGCAGAAGCCCCGCCGCCGCGACCAGCAGCACGATGAATGTGAGCAGGCCCGAGGCGGGAAATGCGGCCGAAACCCGGTTCTCTTCGAACGGAGAATCAGAAGCAATCTCATATATTTGGAAGTTGGAGATCGACTCGCAGCGTGCGCCGCATTGCTGGAACGCGAGCGGCGAATAACCGAAGTCGCCGAGGTGCTTGTTGGCGAGCCAGCGGTGCGAGAAGCACGCAGCCACGAGCAGCGCCGCCGACGCGAGGGCGAGCGCTACGCCCAGCGCGCGTGGCGGCTGCCGCGTCATGGGTGCAATGTCGTCGTCCTCCGCGGCGCGCGCCGCCAGACCCGCGAGGACATCGGGGGCCACAGCCCCCTCGTGGTCGACGCGCTCGAACACCGACTCGCCGCTCACCTCGTCGGTGATCTCGGTGCCCGCGGGCTCGACGGCGGCCGCGCTCGCAGGTGGAGGGGCGGCCTCGTCGGGCTCGTCGGGCTCGTCGGGCGCACGACTCTCGCTCATTTCATTCCGACCGTCCCTCGCGTCGCTGTTCCGGGCCGACCGCGCCTCCGGCGTGTCGCCCCGGGCTCCGCTCGGTCCGCTCATAGGGTCCCCCGCGGCAGCTGCGGCATCACCTTGCCCATCTCGACGTACTCGTGGTGGGCACCGGTCCAGAGGTCTTCGGCGGTCAGGCCGCGGCCTGCCCGGGCGGCGATCACGGCCGCGCGAACCACGGCGTTCTTGATGTAACCGCCCGTCATATCAAAGCGTTCGGCCAGTGAGTGGAAGTCGACGCCGTCGTGCAGGCCGGCCTGCGGCGGCAGGAGCTGGCGCCACAGCTGCTCGCGCTCGTCCACCTCGGGCTCGGGGAAGCGGATGCGAAAGTTGAGGCGGCGCTGCAGCGCGGGGTCGATCGAGCTCTCGGCGTTCGTGGTGAGGACGGAAACACCGTCGAAGCTCTCCATGCGCTGCAGGATGTAGTTGACCTCGAGGTTCGCGAACCGGTCCTGGGCGGTCTTGAGCTCGGTGCGCTTGCCGAACAGCGAATCGGCCTCGTCGAACAAGAGCATCGCGTGGGCGTCCTGCGCCTCGTCGAAGATCTTGCCGAGGTTCTTCTCGGTCTCGCCGACGTACTTCGAGACCACCGCGCTGAGGTCGATGCGCACCAGCTCGAGGCCGAGCTCGGAGGCGACGACGCTGGCTGCCATGGTCTTGCCGGTGCCGGGCTCGCCGGAGTAGAGGCCGGCGACGCCGCGCGAGATGCCGAGGTGGCGCTGGTAGCCCCAGCGCTCGAGGATCTGCGCGCGCTCGCGGACCATGGCGATCATGTCGCGGAGCGTGTCGATGACGTCGTCGGGGAGGACGAGCTCGGAGAACCGCGCCTTGCGATGGACGACGGTGCCGTAGGTGCCCAGGCGCAGCGAGAGCCGGCGGCCGACGGAAGCCTCGATCGCGTCGCGGTCGACCGGCGCGGCGGCCGCGATCGCGTAGCGGGCGGCCTCGACGACGACGTCGGTGATCGCGCCGGGGCCGATCACGTAGCGCGCGGCGAGCTCGGCGGCGTCGCCGGCCATCGCGTGAGGCGCGAGGGCGGAGCGCCACGCGTGCTCGCGGTCGGCGAGCTCGGTGCGCGGCAGCGCGACGCCGAGCTGGGGCCGGCGCAGCTCGAGGTGGCCGCCGCGGCCCGACGACGACGCGACCACGACGCCGGGCATGTGGGCGATCGCGTCGGTGTGCTCGGGTGCGAGGTCGCCGCGCTCGTCGTAGAGCGCATCGGCGTCGCCGAGGAAGGGCACCGCGCCGCGCAGGCGAGCCGCCGCGAGCGCCTGGCCGAGCAGCGGCGTGCGCGTGCGCGCCTCGAGCGCGAGCAGCGCGGGGATCGGGATGACGACCAGCGGGCGCCCGAGGGCGCGCGCGAGGTGATGCGCCGCGGCGCGCCGCCCCGAGCCGCGCGGGCCGCGGACGACGACCGCGATCGGAGCCGCGCCGCCGATGCGGGGCACGAGCGCATCGAGGGCCGACATCGCCGTGGGCGGCAGCACCACGCCGAGGCTGGCGTCGGCGGCGACGAGCTCGAGCAGGGCGGCGAGCGGCGGCTGGAGCGCATCGTCGCCCAGGAGCCACGCGAGCGCTGGCGCGGGCACCTCGAGCGAGGCGGAGAGGCCGTCGCCCTCGACGGTGAGCGCGCGACCGCGGCGGAGGGCGCCGCCCGGGGCGATCGCGCGCACCAGGCCCGGGGCTTCCGCCTCGAGGACATCGGCGCAGGTCTCGACGTAGAGGTTGGGCGCGCGGCGCGGCGCGAGCGCGTGGCACAGCTCGCGGGTGTCGAGATCGAGCGCGTACGCGACGGCGACCAGCAGCACGCCGCCGCCGAACGGGTCGATGCCGAGCCGCTCGGTGAGGACTGCCAGCCGGCCCGAGGGGGCATCGCCGGCGCTGGCGATCGCGGCCGCCAGCTCGTCCGCGGCCTTGCGGTGGGTGCCGTGCGGGCGCAGCGTGCCGCCCGCGATCCGGGCGAGCGCCGTGCCGTCGCGCAGATAGATCTGCGACGCCAGGCGAGGATCGGCGAAGCCCGCCCCGGCGTTGAGTCGCCGCAGCAGCGCGGCCTCGGCGTGCAGCCGCACCGTCGCGATCGCCGCGGCGAGGGCGTCAGCCAAATGGCCTCCGCCACCAGGACCGCTTGGCCTGGGCCCCGTCACCAGCCTCGGCCTCTGGCTCGGGCTCGGGCGCGCCGAGCGTGCTCGCCGGGCGCTCGGCCTCGGGCAGATCGGGCCCGGTCAAGGTCGTCGCCGGCGACTTGGCCTCGGGCAGGTCCGGCCCGGTCAACGTCGTCGCCAGCGGCTTGGGCGCGGGCAGGTCCGGCCCGGTCAAGGTCGTCGTCAGCGGCTTGGCCTCGGGCAGGTCCGGTCCGGTCAGTGTCGTCGCCGGGCGCGGCGCGTCGGGGTCGCTCGGCTTTGGCTTGGGCTTGTCGCTCGTGTCGGTCGCCGCCTCCATGCCGTCCTTGGCGCGGGCCTCGATCAGCTCGTCCTGGGCGTCCTCGAGGTCGAGCAGGCGCTCGCGCAGCTCGCCGACGCGCGTGACCATGTCGTCGAGCTGGGCGCGCATCTCGCGGGCGGCCCCGTCGTCGGACCGCGAGAACTCGGGCTGCAGCACGCCGAGCGCGCGCTCGAGCAGATCGCGGCGGTCGCTCGCGTACACGAACTGCGACAGGTCGTGGCTCTTGCCCTCCACCGCGACCTGGAGCGCGATCAGGCCCTCCATCTCCAGCTCCGGAAGGTCGAGCGAGGACAGCTGGACCTCCTGGCCGTCGAGGATCATCCGCACTGCGCCGAGCAGGTCGGCGCGGATCTTGAGCGAGGCCTCCTCCATCGCCTCCACCACCGGCGCCGGGAGCTCCTCCTCGCCGTACGCGAGCAGATCCTCGCGCTGCTGTAGCTCGGCGTGCGCCGAATCGAGCCCTTCGACGAGCTTGTCCTCGAGTTGCACCTTGCCGCGAGGATACACCAGCAGCGCCGCGTCGAGCGCCTGCTCGCAGGCGCGCCCGGGCCCCGCTCCGCGGGTTCGGTCGTGGTATCTGTCGGGGGTGCCAACCACGGGGCTCGGCATCGTGCTCGGTGTCCTCCTCGGACTGCGCCATGCGTTCGAGCCCGATCACCTGACCGCTGTCTCGACGCTGGTCGGCGAGAGCCACGGCCTGCGCGGCGGTGCGCTGCTCGGCGCGCTGTGGGGCCTGGGCCACACGATCGCGCTGGTCGCGGTCGCGGTGGTCCTGATGGCGATCGGCGCAAGCCTGCCCGAGCGCGCCGCCGTCGCGTTCGAGCTGTGCGTCGCGATCATGCTGCTCGTGCTCGGCGTCCGCGCGATCCTGGTCGCCGTTCGGGTCGGCGCCTCGCAGCGCCACGACCACGCCGCCCGCCACCACCACGCACCGACCGATCACGTGCACGTCGGCGCGCGCACGCTCGCCTGGCGCCCGCTGGTCGTCGGCCTCGTGCACGGGCTCGCCGGCAGCGGCGCGCTCACCGCGATCGTGTTCGCGAACCTGCCGGGCACGGCCGCGCGCATTCTCTACCTCACGCTGTTCGGCGCGGGCTCGATCGGCGGCATGGCGCTCGCCTCGGGAGTCGCCGGCGCCACGCTGCACGGTCTCGCGCACGCGGGCCGCACGCGCCGCGCGATCGCGATCGCCGCCGGTGTGCTGTCGATCATCGTCGGGATCTGGTGGACAATTCCGCTCTGGTTGCAGCTCGCTTGAACGCGATCTTCGTCGGTCATTTTGTCGTCCGGCGTCGCGAGTGTCATGAATGACGGAGTCCGCGGGTAGGTACTGACTCGGTCCTGGGTAGTTGCGTGGGTCGGCGATTCCCGCGCGAGCGCCTCGCAGGAGCCGGCCCCTTGGATTCGTTCGAGATCGCCCTGAGCTTCTCCTCACAGAGGTCCGGCACGCCAGCTGCTTTGCTCGTCGAGCATGCCGAATGACCATTACCAACTCGGGGAGCTCCTCGGGCAAGGTGGAATGGGTCAAGTCCACGCCGCCCGGCACACCTCGGGGCGCGCCGTCGCAGTCAAGCGCGTTCGCAACACGCTGTGCAACGATCGCCTGATCGTCGACCGCCTGGCCGACGAGGCGCGCTTGCTCCGGACGGTGTCGCATCCCAACGTGGTGCGCGCGCTGGACGACGGCACGGACGCCAACGGCATGCCGTTCCTGGTGATGGATCATGCGCACGGCACGCCGCTCAACCAGCTGGTCGCGCGCTCCGAGGGCATGGCCCTCGAGCGCCTGGTCGTCATCGCGCAGCAGCTGCTCGCCGGGCTGTGTGCGATCCACCAGGCCCAGATCGTTCACGCGGACCTCAAGAGCCACAACGTCCTCGTCGACGACGTCGACATCGTCACCATCATCGACTTCGGCCTCGCGCGCACCGCCAACCGCAGCTCCACGCCCAATGGCCTCATCGCCGGCACCCCGGCGTACATGGCCCCCGAGCTGATCGCCGGCGCCGCCCCCACGGTGACCGCAGACATCTACGCCGCCGGCACGATCATCTACGAGATGCTGACCGGCACCACGCCGTTCTCGGGCCACATCTCGACGATCCTGACCCGCCAGCTCTCGGAAGCGGTCGAGCCGCCGTCGCAGCGCGCCCCGCACCGCGGCATCTCGCGCGCCATCGACCGCGTCGTCCTGCGCGCGCTCGCCCCGGCGCCCGCCGAGCGATTCCAGAGCGTGCCCGAGCTCGCGACCGCGCTCGCCGCGGCGTTCGCCTCCCACGACGACGAGCTCGAGCTGGCCGCCGGCTCCGACCTCTGGCTCGACGAGCCGACCATGGAGCGGCCGCGCCCGCGCGCGCTCGCGGTCCAGGCCACCGAGGTGCTCCCGCCGCCGATCGACGCCGCGATCGACGCCGCGCTCGCCCGCGCGCAGCAATGGATCGACACCCACGACCCCGAGTTCGCGGTGCGCGAGCTCGAGGCCGCGCTGGTGCAGCTCGCGCCGTCGATCGAGTCCGAGATCCCGAGCTCGCCCGAGATCTGGCGGATCGAGACCGTGCTCGCCGCGCTCTACGATTCCCTCGGCAAGCAGGAGCGCGGCCGCCGGATGGCGCTCGTCGCATACCGCCACGCGCTCAAGACGGGCTGCCCGCTCGCCGAGCGCCGCGCCGGCGTGCTCGTCGATCGCCTGGTCGCCCGCTCCGCGCGCCTCGCGCGCGGCAGCAGCCGCCACCGCTAGCGCCACAGTCGTTCGTCGAGGGGACCTCGCACGAGGCTCCGTCGAAGAGGATTTTTCAATCAAGATCGGCGAATCGGTCTTGCGGCCGCGCGTGATGCTGCGGGAGCGTGTGGCTCACCGCACCATTCGATCTGCGGATAGACGACGTCGACGGAGCGTCGCCGCGCCGGTGGCGGTCCGCCGATCTACCGCTTCCGCGGAGCGCGGGGTTCTTCGCGCCGGCCGAGGTAGACCACGTGGGTGCGTGCCGTGCCCAGGCGGTGCACGCTGACCGCGAAGCCGCCCGCGGCCAGCCGCCGCGCGAACGGCTCGTCGGGATCCTCGGACCAGACCGCGAGCACGCCGCCCGGCAGCAGCGCCGCGCGGCTGCGCTCGAGGGCCGGGCGGCCGTAGAACGCGTCGTCGGCGCGCTGGGTCGCCGCGTGCGGGCCCTCGTACAGATCGAGCACGATCGCGTCGTAGTGCCCGCGCGGAGCGCTCGCGATGACGCGCGCCACGTCGTCGATCACCACGCGCACGCGCGGATCGGCCAACGGGTTGTGGGTCAGTGCGGCGAGCGGGCCGCGGCACCACGCCTCGACCTCGGGCGTCAGCTCGGCCACCGTCACCTCGGCGCCCGCGGGCAACGCGTCGAGCGCCGCGCGCACCGTGTACGCCATGCCGAGCCCGCCGATCAGGACGCGCGGCGCCGCGCGCGGAAGGTTCGCGCACGCGAGCGTCGCGAGCGCCTCCTCGGAGCGACGATCGCTGCTCGTCATCAGGACGCGCCCGCCGATCACGATCAGGAACTCACGCGCGCCGCGCTGCCGCAGCTCGAGCGGACCTTCGGCGGTCGCGATCGTCGCGAGCGTCTTCCAGGGCGTCATGCGCGGCGACCCTAGCCCGAACCGCTGGGCAACGCCGCCGGCTGCCACTACAGTGGGGCATGTTTCGCCACGCCCTGGTGATCGCCGCCGCATTCTCGATCTCCTGCAAGAAGGCCCCACCGAAGGGCGAGCTGCCGCCCGCCGGAGATTGGGGCTCGGGCGTGTCGGGCAGCGCGGCGCCCAACCCGCACGCGGCGGCGACCGCGCCAGCGAACGCGCACGCCGGCATGCCCGCGGACAGCACGCACGCCGGCATGCCCGCGGACAGCACGCACGGCAGCGTTCCGCAGAAGACCGCGCCCAAGGCGCTCGAGAAGCAGGCCGATGGCAGCCTCGCGATGGGGCCATTCACGCTGACCGCACCCGCCGACTGGACGACGAAGGCCGTCACGTCGAGCATGCGCGCCGCCGACTTCATGCTCCCCGCCAAGCCCGGCGCCGAGGCGGAGCTGATCGTCTACTACTTCGGCGAAGGCGGCGCCGGCAGCGTCGACGACAACCTCGACCGCTGGCTCGGACAGTTCCAGCAGCCCGACGGCAAGAAGTCGCGCGACGTCGCCAAGATCGAGAAGACGAAGTTCGGCGGCCAGGACGCGACGTACGTGTCGGTCACCGGCCACTTCGTCGCTCCTGCGATGCCCGGCGCGACCGAGAACGTCGACAAGGCGGACCAGGCGCTGCTCGCTGCGATCGTGTCGAGCCCCGCGGGCCCGTACTACTTCAAGCTCGTCGGCGCCAAGGCGACCGTCGACGCGCAGGCCGGCGCGTTCCGCAAGATGCTCGAGTCGCTGAAGGTCCGCTGAGGAGTCCGCGCTTCGCGCGATTCGCGCTCTCTGCGCGGCGCGGGTTACGAGCTGTCTACCAGCAGGCGCGACGCGCGCGGCGACGGGCGAACAGTTGCGAGGAGTTGCGGTTGGTCTGAGCCGTGCACCAGGGCTCGTCACACCCCAACAAGGAAACTGAGATGCCCAAGTCGATCGCTACTGCGTCTGCCCTCCCCTCGATCTCGTCGCTGGACCTCGCCTCGGTGGTTGGTGGCGAGAATCAACCCCCCGCCACCACCCAGTCCCAGACCACCACGGTGCAGCCGAACTTGACGTGCCCCACGGGCACCTCGCCGCACTGGGAGTCGACGACCGGGCAGGGAGCTGGAGCGGCCAACGGCGGCTTGTGGGGCGGCAGCGCGCAAGGCGGGGTCAACAGCCAGAAGTTCTGGTGCGACCCGATTCCGCAGACGACGACGCCGTCGACCAACCCGTGACCGCGGCGCGATCGGATCGCGATCACGCGCGGCCGCTCACGCGGTGCGCAGCGTGATCGTTCCCAGGTAGTCGCGCTTGCCGAGCGGCACGCCCGTGTGACGCAGGATCGCGTACGCGTGCGTGAGGTGAAAGAAGAAGTTCGGCTGCGCGTGCTCGAGGAAGTAGTCCGCACCGCTCATCGTCTTGCCCTCCCAGCGGGGCATGGAGATGACCCGGGTCGCGGCGTTCTCGAAGTCCTTGGCGGTCATCGCGTCGAGGAAACCGATCACCGCGCGCACGCGCGACTGCAGCTCCTCGAGCGTCTGCTCGGTGTCGGGATGCGTCGGCGCGTCCTTGCCGGTCAGCCGCGCGGCGGCCAGCTTCGCGGTATCGGAAGCGACCTGCACCTGGCGCGCGAACGCGAACTGGTCGGGCGCGAGCCGGAAGCCGAGCAGCAGCCCGGGCTCGAACGACTTGCTCTGGGCGAACGACGCCGCCGCCTCCATCCACTTGTCGAGCTGCCCCAGCTGCTTCTTCATCTGGCCAAAGGCTTCGAAGTACATATGCGGCATCCTACTCCCAACGCCGGATCGGGAGCAGCGCGGGTCAGACGCTGGCGAGCTGCGGCTCCGGGTCGTCGTCGCCCGCTCCCACCGATGGGTGCACCGCGGCGAGCAGCGCCAGCAGATCTTTGGTGGTGAGGCGACCGGCGACATCGGTGCCGTCGAGCACCCCGGCGACCAGCGCGCGCTTGTCGCCGTGCATGCGCACGATCTGCTCCTCGATCGTGCCGCGCGCGATCAGGCGGTACACCGTCACCGGCTTGGTCTGGCCGATGCGGTGGGCGCGGTCGGTCGCCTGATCCTCGACCGCGGGGTTCCACCACGGGTCGAGGTGGATCACGTAATCGGCCGCCGTCAGGTTGATGCCGGTGCCGCCCGCCTTGAGCGAGAGCAAGAACACCTCGGCTTCGCCGGCCTGAAAGCGCGCGATCCGGCGGGCGCGCTCGGGCGCCGGGGTCGAGCCGTCGAGGTAGAGCGAGGTGTAGCCGGCGTGCTCGAGCGCGCTCGCGACCAGCGAGAGGTGCGAGGTGAACTGGCTGAACACCAGCGCGCGGTGGCCCTCGCTGCGCAGCTCCTCGAGGAGCTCGAGCAGGCGGCGCGTCTTCGACGAGGCGACCTGCGAGCGGCCGTCGTAGAGCCGCGGGTGCGAGGCGAGCAGACGCAGGCGGGTGAGCGCGGCCAGGATCTGGAACCTGCGCTGCGGATCGCGCAGCTGCTTGCCGGCGCGGTCGAGCTCGGCGACGGCGGCGAGCCGCGCATCCTCGTACATCTCCCACTCCTCCTTGGACAGCACGACCGGCACCTCGACCTCGGTGCGCGACGGCAGCTCGCGCGCCACCTCGGCCTTGGTGCGGCGGAGCAGGAAGGGCCGCAACACGCGCGACAGCGCCGCGCGCGCCTCGGGATCCTTGGCGCGCTCGATCGGCCCGGCGAACCGCTCGCGGAACTGGTCCCAGCTGCCGAGCAAGCCGGGGAACAGGATCGCGAACAGGCTCCACAGCTCGCCGAGGTGGTTCTCGAACGGCGTGCCCGAGAGCGCGATGCGAAACCCGGCGTCGAGCCGGCGCGCCGCCCGCGCGCGGTGGGTGTTGGCGTTCTTGAGCGCCTGCGCCTCGTCGATCACCAGCGTCGCGAAGGGCGTCTTCGCGAGCGACTCGATGTCGCGCACGAGCAGGCCGTAGCTGACGATCACCACGTCCTTCTTGCGCAGCCGCGCCAGGGTGCGCGCGCGATCGTCCTGCTCGCCGTAGAGGATCGGCGTCAGCGTCGGCGCGAACCGCTCGAGCTCGTGGACCCAGTTGAATGCGACCGAGGTCGGCGCGAGCACCAGCGCGGGGCCCTGGCGCGCGCGGTCGAGCAGCACGGCGATCGCCTGCACCGTCTTGCCCAGGCCCATGTCGTCGGCGAGGCAGGCGCCGGCGCCCCACGCGGCGACCCGGCTCAGCCACGCGTGGCCCTCGATCTGGTAGTCGCGCAGCGTGGCCTCGAGCGCCGCCGGCGGCTGCGGCAGCAGCTTGATCGACGACGCCAGCCGCTCGGTGAGCCGCTGCCAGTCGGGCGCGGTCTCGACCTTGGCGCCGGCATCGGCGAGCGCGCGGATCGCCGGGACTGCGCCGGGCGATAGCTCGAGCTGCTGGCGCGAGGCGAACGTCTGGTCGGCGACCGCGAGCAGCCGCTGCTGCAGCGTCTCGGTCAGCTCGACCCAGCGCCGCTCGTCGACGCGCACGAAGCGCTGCTGGCGGCGCGCCGCATCGAGCAGCACCGCGAGCTCGAGCCGCCCGGCCTCGACCTTGAGCTCACCGACGATGCCGAACCAGTCGCGCCGGCGCTCGACCTGCACGCGCAGTGCCTCGGGCCCGACGCCGCGGGTGATCGCCGGCCGCGCGTCGACCCACTCGACCTCGAGCCCCGGCCGCGGCTCCTGCAGCGCGCTCACCAGGCGGAGCGCGGCGTCCGGCTCGCCGACCCGGTAGCAGAACGGTGGGCCCTCCTCGGCGCCGTCCATCGGCAGGCCCTCGAGCATGCCGCGCGCACGCGCCGGCTCGTCGGTGAGCGCGCGCCGCACGTAGCCGCGCTCGCCGGCGCGCACGAGCAGCACGTCGCGCGGGCCGCTGCCCGGCTGGAACACGGGCGCACCGGCCCCGGGCCGCACCCCGAGGTCGAGCTCGAGCGACGCGTCGGGCAAGAGGCGCAGCCGCGCGACCGTCGTCGCGTCATAGGCGAGGAGCTTGCCCTTGAGCGCATGCGGCACCTCGAGCGGCATGCGGCCCTCCATGCGGCCGAGCCGCTCGAGCAGCGCGCCATGGCTCTCGGGCGGGAACACGTCGCCGTGCTTGACCAGGAGATCCCACAGCCGCCGCGCATCGTCACCGACGTCGACCAGCACGCAGCGCTGGCGGCGCGGGTCCTCGATCACCAGCGGCTCGCCCGGCGCGAACGCACCCAGGAGGTCGCCGAGCAACGCGCGGTCGCACGGCGCGCCGTCGAGCGACGCCTCGAGGGTGACGTGATCGCGCACCATGCGCGCCGAGAACCCCAGGGCCGCGCGCACGACCTCGATCGGCTCGTCCGACCACTCGGCGATCACGCGCGGGTGCCCGACCAGCGCCGCGAACGCGCGCGCCGGAACCGACACCCCGCGGCTGGTCGACCACGAGCCGCGCCCGGCGGGTGCCCACGCGAGCACGTGCTCGGCGATCCGCGCGTCGAGCTCCGACAGCTGATCGCGATGGTCCTCGAGCATCCGCGCCACCGTCGGCTTGGACCCCGAGCTCATCGCGCCGCCCTTGCGCTGCTTCTTCACGATCGGCGACAGCGTGATCGCCCCGAGCTCGTGGTCGATGCGCCACCACACCTCGATCGGCGCCTTCGGCTTGGCCGCCTTGGCGTCGTGGCGATCGAGCTCCTGCAGCAGCCGCGCCCACCCCGGGCGCAGCAGCTCGTCGGCGAGCGCTCTCATCTCGTCGCCGCGCGCCGCATCCTCGAGCGCGTCGAGCGTGGCGTCGATCAGCGCGATCGCGTGGGTGCACCGCGCCTCGGTCGCGCCGCACGTGCACTCGAGGCGCGCCGCCCCGCCGTTGGGCATCGTCAGCCGCGCCGCCACCCCGACGGTCGCGTGATCGATCGGGCCGCGCACCACGCGGTCGCTCTCCTTCCAGACGATGGCCGCCGCCGCCGGCTCGAAGCGCCACGTGCCGCTCGCCCGCACCGCCCGCGAGCGCGGCGCCGCATGCGCGCGGACCTCGCGCCGCGCCTCGACCAGCCGAGCCCACAGCGCGCCGACCCCGCCGCCGGCTGCCCCCGTCGCGTCCGCCAATGGACCGTTGGCCTGGTCGGACGCGGGTGCTCCGTGCGCCTTGCCGTCGCGCGAGCTCCCTGCGCGCTCGGCCGGCTGCCCCGCGCGTTCGCGGTACCGCTCCGGTCGCGCGCGTTCCTCGTCGATCCCCGCCCTGACGATCGCGGCGGCTTCGTCGAGCTCCGCGCGCGCCGCGTCGGCGATCGGCGCCTCGAGCGCGCGTACGCCGATCATCCGCCGCACGCTATCGCGCGACGCCACGTCGCGCAGCGCGAGCCGCCCGAGGAGATACCGCAGGCCGTAGCGCTGCACATCCTCGACGGGCAGCCGCGGGATCAGCGCCTCGGCCGACTGCCACAGCGCATGCTTGACGTCGTTGGCCGCCACCCAGGCGTCGAGCTCGCCGCGCGCGGCGAACCCGCCGGCCGCCTCCGTCCACGGTGCGTTCGCGGTCGGCGCGACCGCGCTCTGCAGCGACGGGTCCTCGTGCAGCACCGCCAGCCCGAGCGCCACCGCGTGCTTGCAGATGATGGCGCCCACCGGGCAGGTGCAGCTCGCGCTCAGCGCCCCGCCGATCCTCGTCAGCCGCACATGGTAGCGCTCGTGCCCGACGACAACACCGTCGATGGCATCGTCACTCACCGTGTGGGACAGCACGTTACCGTCGCGCCAGTACGCCTCGCCGCGGCCGAACGCTGGCCCCGCCATCGCACGGAGATGGCGAACGGTGAGCACCTCGGCGAACCGGTGATTCACGGCTTCAGCGCTGCCTCGATGTCCCCGACCAGCGCATCGAACAGCTGCTGCAGCTGCACGGCGCGGCGGTGGGCGGCGCGCTTGTAGATCTCGCGCGTCCCGAGGAACACGCCGCCGAGCCAGCCCAGGATGAACACCGGGGCGAGCAGCGGCACCGCCGTCGCCGCCAGGATCGGCAGGCTCAGCCCGCCGCCCCCGACGCCACCGCCGACCCCACCGTAGATCGCACCCGCGAGCCCGGCGAGCCGGTCGGTCACCGTGAGCGTGGTGGTGCCATCGCGCACCGTCACCGTCACCACGCGGAACGGCCCGGGCGACTTCTCGGCGCGCGATGCGAACCACGTCAGCGACGAGCGCAACAGCTCCGTGCGCCCCGGATCGCGCGTGACCTCGCGGATGCGCTCGACGAGCTCCTCGAACCGCTCGGCCGGGAACACGCCGTCGAACCGCCGCGCAAACTGCAGCTGTCCGGGCGCGCCGAACCACCACGCGGCACCGCTCGACCGCCCGTTGCGCACCAGCGTCGCGGGAGATGCCAGCACCAGCGCCTGCGACTGCCGCCCCTCGAGCACCTCCAGCTTGTCTCTGGCCGCCGCCAGCTCGCGCTCGAGGGACTCGATCCGCGCCTGGTCCGCATCGCGATCGTCGCGATAGCTCATCCCCTGCGACCCTACCCCGCGCCTCGGTCGCGTACCACCGCTTCGGTCGAAGGGAAGCTACTTCGCTTCGCGCGTCCACACGACGTCGCGCGCCTCGCGGCGATCGGCGAACCGCGCAACCTTCCCCGCGGCGTCGCGCAGGAACACCTTGCGCGACCGCGGCTGCCCGGGGACGAACAGCACGTCGCGCGCCTCGACGCGCAGGGTCTGCGGCGGGCGGCCGGTGCGCTCGCCGACAAGGTGATCGCCGTCGCGCCGGATCGCGTAGTGGATCCCGTCGGTGAGGCGGTACGTGCCGACGTAATCGTCGAGCTGGCCCGCGGGCAGCTCGATCGCCGGTGGATCGAGGAGCGCGGCGTACACCTGGCTCCCGATCATCCTCCAGCCGTCGGGCCCGAGCCGCCACGTCGCCGTGGTCATGTACCGCGCGTGGATCGGATGGCCGAAGTAGTCTTCCGATTCCTCGTCGACGTGCAGCACGATGGCGACGTCGCCGAACTGCACGACGTCGAACCGGCTCATCGCGATGTGGCCCGAGATGCCCGCCGGCAGGGGCTTGAGCTGGGCAAGCAGGCTGGCCTTGGTCTCGACGTCGCCGGCCTCGGAGAGGTAGACCACGCCCGGGTCGAGGTAGCGGTCCCACACCGCGGCATTGCCGGCGCCGACCGCGTCGAGCATCTCCTGGGTCTGCGCCCGAAGGGTGGCCGTGGCGTCGGCGGGCGCGGCGCGGGGGCCGCTCGGGGTCGGCGAAGCGCTCGCGCAGGCGGCGACGAGGACGAGCACAGATGGCCGCGGCAGGGGACGCATGCTGTGATGATGGGATGGCGGCCCAGGCGCCGTCTTGAACGAATGTGACCACGGCCCGCACGCTGAAGACGATCATCCCGGGTAGCGAGGACCTCGCCCCCGGGCACGACCTGGCGCGCCATCGCCATCTGCAGCCGTATGCGATCGTGCTGATCCGCGGGCGGTTCGATCAGGCCGGCTACGCGGGCCGCGTGCGGGTACACGCCGGCGACCTGCTGATCCAGCCCACGCTCGATGCGCACGCGAATCGCATGCCCGGCGGCCGCGGTGCCACGCTGCTTCGGCTGCCATGGGGCGACATCGATGACCTGGGCGGCGTGTTCGAGCTGCCCGATCCCGACGCGGTGATCCGCGCGGCGGAGCGCGACGTTCGCGAAGCGGCCGCGGCGGCGCGCGCACAGTGGCAGCGCAGCCCGCGACGGCGACCGGGCAACGACCTGCCGGATCGCCTCGCGGCCGAGATCGTCGACGAGCGCGTCGGTAGCCTCGCCGGCTGGTCGGCCGTGCTCGGCGTCGCCCGCGAGACCGTCGCGCGCGCATTCTCGGCGGCATTCGGCGTCTCGGCGCGGCGGTTTCGCGCCGAGCTGCGCGCCCGCGCGGCGTGGCTGCGCATCGTGCGCACGCGCGATCGACTCGCCGAGATCGCCGCCGCAAGCGGCTTTGCGGATCAGGCGCACATGACGCGCGCCATCCGCGAGCTCACCGGCGCCTCACCGGCCGCCTGGCGTCGCGATCCGCGAACATGCGGGTTTTCCCGGAGTCCGACGATCGGAGCTACATAGGTTCCGTGCTCGGCCGATGCTCGAATCGAGGGCGCATGACCTGAGACCCGATCTCGATGCGGCTGGACGCCGCACAAGGCTCGAATGCAGCACGCACGCCGCTGGTTCGCCGCGGTGCGATCGGCGGCGAATCGAGCACGGACGGCGGTCCAGCCGACATGGCCCCCGCGGCAACCCCGCCGCCGTCGCTCGACGGCAAGGGCGCGCTGATCAACACCTACGCGTGATCGTCACTTCAAATAGCGCTGGACGCTGTCGCGCTGGGCGGCCGCGCGGGCGGTGCACTGCTGCGCGCCCTCGAGGGCGAGCGCGAGGTTGCGCGGACCGCCGGTGAGCTTGTCGATGCGCGGGGCGAAGAACGCGCGGACCTCGTCGATGCGGCGCGCGTCGCACATGCTGACCATCGCCGGGATCTGGCCGCCGTAGCGATCGGGGAGCAGCGCCGCGAGCGCCTCGAAGTGGGCGGTGAGCCAGGCCCACGCGGCGTCGCGGGTGGCGAGCGCGCCGAGCAGCGGCTTGAGCGCGACCAGCCGCTCGTTCGCGCGCAGGTGCGGATCGAGCGCCAGGTCGAGCGCGCGGGAGACGAGCGCCGGGTCGCGCGTGCTGGCCAGGGCGAGCAGCGCGCGCTGGCGCAGCTGCGCGTCGTCCGAGCGCTCGAGCTCGCCGAGCAGCGCATCGAACACGTCGGCGCCGCCGGTGCGGACCGCGGCGGCGAGCGACAGCTCGGCGAGGTCGGGAGCCACGGCGTCGCGGTGTCGCGTGCGATCGCTGTCGAGCCCGAGCAGCCGGCGGCCGCGGCGCGCCGCCTCGGCCAGGACGCTCGGGTCCTCGATCTCGAGCGCGAGGAACGCCAGGAGGTTGGCGCGAAACAGCCGCCGCCACGGCCGGTCGGTCGCGGCCGGCGTCCAGCCCAGCGCGGCCACCGCGGGCGCATAGAGCCGGGCGACCCGGGCGCGCAGGCTGGCGCGCTGCGTACCCTCGACGATGTACGTGTGGATGAAGGTCAAGAGGCTCAGCGGCACCATCGCCACCGCGCCGTGCGCATCGCGCGCGAGCGGCTCGAGCGCACGCAGCACGTCGCCGCCGGCCAGCGCGCCGCTGCTGAACGCCGCCTCGAGATCGTGGGCGAGCTGCACGCGCTCGACCACCGCGAGCCGCGGCGTCCCGCGGTCGCGCAGCCGCGCCAGGTCGTCGGGCGGAAGCGTCGCGCGGTAGTACCCGGCGCCCTGTGCATTGGGCATGACCCACTCGGCGCAGCCCGGCAGCTCGAGCGTACCGGTCGGTGCGTCGAGCACCGTGCACGCCTCGTGGACGCGCCCCGCGATGCCGGCGCGCACGCACACCGGGATGGTCCACGTGGCGTCGGGCGTCGTCGAGCCGATCGGCCGCCAGCGCGACTGCGCGAGCTCGAGCCGGCCGCGCCCGCCCTCGCACCGCGTGCGCGCGGCGACCACCGGAACCCCCGGCTGATCGAGGAAGCTCGACGCCAGCGGCGCGAGGTCCTTGCCGGCCGACGCCGCGAGCGCCGCGATCAGGTCCGCCGTCGTCGCGTTGCCGGTGGCGTGCGCGACGAGGAGCTCGTGGAGCCCGCGGCGAAACGGCTCGTCGCCGATGAAGTGCTCGATCATCGTCAGCACGGCCGCGCCCTTCTGGTACGTGATGCCGTCGAACGCATTGGTGATGTCGTGCGTGGTCTCGATCGGCTGGCGGATGCGGCGCGCGCTCGCGAGGCTGTCGACGCTCATCACGCCGTTGACGCTGTACGCGGCCTCGAGCTCGGCCTCGATCTCGGGCCGCACGGCGCGCAGCGTGCGCGTCGCGAGGAAGGTCGCGAACCCTTCGTTGAGCCAGAGGTCGTCCCACCACTTCATGGTGACCAGGTCGCCGAACCACTGGTGCGCGGTCTCGTGCGCGATCACGTTGGTCACGCCGATGCGCTGGCCGAGCGCGGTGACGCGATCGTCGACCAGCAGCGCCGAGTCGCGGAACGTGATCGCCCCGGCGTTCTCCATCGCGCCCGACTGGAAGTCGGGGACGGCGATGAGATCGAGCTTGGGGTACGGAAACGCCACGCCGAAGTAACGCTCCTGCTCGGCGACCAGCGCGGGCGTCTCGGCGAGCGCATGGCCGGTCTCCCGGGCATGACCGTGCACGGCGACCGCGCCGATCGGCAGCGGCTGGGGGCGCAGCGCGCTCGGCGGCAGGGCGGTGCTGCGCGTATCGAACGGGCCGACCGCAAACGCGATGAGGTAGGACGGCAAGGGCGGCGTGGTCGCGAACCGGACTTGCTTGCGCCCCGCGTCGACCGTGGCCTCCGAGGCGACGGGCATGTTACCAACGACGACCGCGCTGCCCGGCACCGTGAGCGCGACGTCGAATGGCACCTTGTAGGCGGGCTCGTCGAAGCACGGAAACGCGCGGCGGGCGTAGATCGCCTCGAACTTGGAGAACACCGCCGGACCGGCCGGCGTGGTCACGCGGTACACGCCGACCAGCGTGGCGTCATAGGCGGTGTCGAACACCACATGAAGTACGGCATCGCCCGAGATCGGCGACGGCAGGCCCACGCGCACGACGCCCGTCGGATCGACCTCCTCCCAGCGCACGGGCAGCGCCGGGCCCGCGCCGGTGGTGATCGTCGCCGCGCGCACGGACAGGCCGCGGCCGTGCAGCCAGATCGCATCGCGCGGGCGGTCGAGGTGCAGCGCGATATCGGCGGTGCCCCCGAAGCGATCGCGCGCGGGGTCGATGTCGAGCACCAGCGCCTCGCGGACCGGGTGGACGTCGCCCGGCAGCGGGCCGAGCGGAACCGGCTCGCGCGGCGCGGGCGGGGCGGCGGACGCCGCGACACTCAGCGGTGCCGCGGGGGTCGCACTCGGTGGGCTCGGCGCGGAGTGGCACGACAGCGCGACCAGGCCCAGCGAGATGGCGAGGGAGGAATGCACTGTGTGCATCTTACGCCCATCGATCGCGCTCGCTGCCGGCCGCGGACCATGATCTCCCGCGATCGCGCGCGCGCTGCGACACCGCTGCGATGGCCCGGGCGACGGACCTGCGACGGCGGCGCACGCGCGCGCGGCCGTTGCGGTTAGCGGGTGATCGTTGGGGCCGCGCGCCGCAGCGGCCTACCGTGATGCGGGGAGGACCCATGCGCACCATCGAGCGAATCACGGAGCACGTCGCAGGTTCGAGATCGGCAGTGGTCGTCATATCTTTGGCACTCGCGTTCGGGGCGGCGGCCGTGCACGCCGCGCCCAAGCCGGGCGAGACCAGCCGCGACAAGGTACCGATCACGACCGTCTCCGACGAAGCGCGCACGCTGTATCTCGAGGGCCGCGATCTGCTCGAGAAGCTGCGGGTCACCGATGCCCACGCGCGCTTCGAGTCCTCGGTCGGCAAGGACAAGGACTTCGCGCTCGGCTACGTCGGGCTCGCCAACACCGCGCCGACGACCAAGGACTTCTTCGCGGCGCTCGACCGCGCGGTGGCGCTCGCCGATAAGGCGTCCGAGCCCGAGCGCATGATCATCGGCGGCCTCAAGGCCGGCGCGACCGGCCACCCCGCCGAGCAGAAGGACCTCTACACCAAGCTGGTCAAGGCGTACCCGCGCGACGAGCGCGCACTGGCGCTGCTCGCCGCCTTCTACTTCGGCCAGCAGGACTTCGCCAAGGCGATCGAGCTCTACAACCGGGCGATCGCGGTCAACCCGAAGTTCTCGTCGCCCTACAACCTGCTCGGCTACGCCTACCGCAGCGTCGAGAAGTACGCCGACGCCGAGGCCACGTTCAAGAAGTACATCGAGCTCATCCCCGATGATCCCAATCCCTATGATTCGTACGCCGAGCTACTCATGAAGATCGGCCGATTCGACGATGCGATCAAGAACTACGAGAAGGCGCTCGCCATCAATGGCAATTTTGTTTCGGCCTATGTCGGGATTGCCAATAATCATATGTTCAGCGGGCGCGGCGACGACGCGCGCAAGGCGCTCGCGCGGCTGGCCCACGTCGCGCGCAACGACGGCGAGCGCCGCCAGGCGCTGGCGTGGACCGCCGAGTCGTACATCCACGAGGGCGCGTGGGACAAGGCGCTCGCCGAGATCGACAAGATGATCGCGCTCTCGGATCAGGCGAGCGACCTCGGCCAGAAGGCCAATGACCTCGGCTTCAAGGCCAACACGCTGCTCGAGGCCGGCCGCCCCGACGAGGCCGGCGCCGCATTCGCCGCCCAGGTCGAGGCCAGCGCCAACGCCAACCAGCCCGAGGACGTGAAGGAGACCACGCGGCGCAACGCGCTGTTCAACGAGGGTCGCGTCGCGCTCGCCAAGCGCGACCTCGCCGGCGCCCGGGCCCGCGCCCAGGCGTACGAGAAGGCCGTCGCCGTCAAGCAGATCTCGTTCGAGGTTCGCCAGTCGCACGAGCTCGCCGGGCTGATCGCGCTCGCCGACAGCAAACCCAAGGTCGCCGCGGCCGAGCTCGCCAAGGCCAACCAGCAGGACCCGCGCGTGCTCTACCACCTCGCGGTCGCGCAGTCGTCCGCCGGTGAAACCGCCAAGGCGCGCGCCACCGCGAAGAAGGCATTCGAGTTCAACGGCCTGTCGCTGAACTACGGCTACGTGCGCGGCAAGGCCAGGACCTTGGTCAAGGCCTAGCCGCTAGAACAGCAGCGTGTCGCCCTCGGCGCCTACCGTCATGTCGCCATTGGGCTCGGCGAGCACGAGATCCGGATCGACCTCGAGCTCGAGCCACAGCGTCAGGAAGCCCGTGCCCACGGCGAGCCGCGTCGGTGCGATCACCGCCTGCGGCATCGGCAGCAGCTGCGTCCCGGTGAGCACCACGGGGATCGACATCACCAGCTCCACGCCGCTGCGCAGGAGCGTGTTCTTGAAGCGGCCGACGAGCTGATTGGTCAGCTCGGAGATCCAGCCGCGCGTCGCGCCATCGCCGATCGGGTTGCTCGACGAGATGGCGTCGGGCGTCGCCGACAATACGACCGAGCCGCACACGTGGTCGCCGGTGAATCCGAGAATCCCGCACAGCTCGCGCTCCGTCGCGTACGGCGCGTCGACCGCTTCGCAGCTCACGCCGTAGTCTGCGAATAACTCGTGTGCCTTCGTCGCGAGGACTTCGCGCAGGGCTTCGCGCACCGACTTCACGTCGAGCTCGACTTCCGTGTGCGCACTTCGGCCGGTTCGGCCGCGCTCATGTTTTGTTGAGGTGCTCAATAGGGCGGCAGAGTTGGTCGAACCGACGGGTTGAGCCAATGAAGAAGATCCTCGTCATCGATGACTCGCCCACGGTCAGACAACAGGTCGGGCTGGCGCTATCGCAGGCCGGCTATCAGGTCCTCGAGGCTGTCGACGGGCTCGATGCGATGGGCAAGGTGGACGCCTCGGTCGCCATGCTGATCTGCGACGTCAACATGCCGCGGATGAACGGCCTCGAGATGCTCGAGAAGCTGCGCGCCGACGCGCGCTGGAAGGCGCTGCCGGTCGTGATGCTGACGACCGAAGGCCAGCCCGCGCTGATCGAGCGCGCCAAGAAGGCCGGCGCCAAGGGCTGGATCATCAAACCGTTCAAGGCCGAGCTCCTCGTCGCTGCGGTCCAGCGCCTGACCGCGTGATCCCATGCCCGCGGCCGCGAAGACCACCCTCGACCGGCTTCGCAAGATGCGCGAGCGCATCGTCGCGCGCGTTCGCCAGGTGAACAAGACCACCGAGACCGACGTGCTCGGCGCCGGGCGCCACGTGCAGCGCGTCGTCGAGGTCGCGCATCACCACATCGCGCGCCTGCGCGAGGTGCTCGCGGGCCCGGTCGGCAACGAAGACTCCGACCTCGGGCGCGCGATCCGCAGCCAGTCCGATCACGTGCGCCAGCACACCTCCAGCGTCGGCAAGGCGGTCGCCGAGCACGCGACCCAGGTCGCCGCGGTCGCGCAGCAGGTCCGCTCGATCACCGCCGCCGCGCGCGAGATCGAGCGGCTCAACGCCGCCGCCCGCGTGCTGTCGATCAACGCGCGCATGGAGGCGTCGCGCTCGTCGGGCTCGGCCGTGTTCAGCACGATCGCCAACGAGATGCAGCAGCTGTCCAAGGCGATCGCGGGCGCCAACAAGACGGTGTGCGACCTCGCCGTTGCGATGGAGAAGGCCGTGCCGCAGCTGGTGCGCCAGAACCAGACCCTCGCCCACGTGGTGGAGGGCTTCGAGGTCGAGGCCAGCGAGCGGATCGCCGCGGTCGACCGCCGGGTCGCCGAGCTGCGGGTGGCTGTCGGCGCCACCCTGGCCGAGAGCGACAACGCGCTGGCCGAGATCGTGACCGAATCGCACGCCGCGCTGTCGCGCTTGCAGTTCCAGGACGTGTGCGCCCAGGGCCTGCTCCAGATCGACGGCTGGGTCGCCGAGACCACGCGCGAGGCGGCCGGCGACCTCGGGGTCGAGACCGACATCGCCCCCGTGGCCCATGCCTCGGTCACCAATGACGACGTGGAGATCGATCGCCGGGAGGCCGGCGAGGTGATGCTGTTCTGACGCCGCTCCCGCCGGGGCAAGCCGCCCGCTGAACAGTCCTCGACGCGACCGGATGGTTCTTCTAGAATCCCGGCCATGGCGAGCTCACCTCCGATCAGGCGGCACCACCACATCACGCTGTGCACCGGCGGTGCGCAGGAAGATTACGACTTTCACACCAAGGTCCTGTCGCTCAAGAGCGTGAAGAAGACCGCGCTCTACGACGGCGACGTGCCGATCTATCACCTGTATTACGGCAACGACCTCGGCGAGGAAAGCACGCTGGTCACCACGTTCCCGATGCGGCAGTCGGGCCGCAAGGGTCGCAAGGGCACCGGCCAGGTTCGCTCGCTGAGCCTGTCGATCCCGCAGTCCGCGGTCGGGTTCTGGCGCAAGCGCCTGCTCGAGCACGGCTTCGCGGTGCGCGAGGCGTCGCGGTTCGGCGAGCGCGCGCTGCAGTTCCAGCACCCGTGCGGCCTCGACTACGAGCTGGTCGGCATCGCCGACGACAATCGCAAGCCGTACTCCAACGGCGAGGTTCCCCCCGAGCTCGCGATCCGCGGGACCCATGGGATCGTGGTCTCGGTCCGCGAGCACGAGACCTCCAACGAGTTCATGACCCTGGGCTGGTCGGCGCGCCGCGTCGCCGAGGACGGCCGCTTCGTGCGCTACGTGTTTGGCGACGGCGGCTCGGGCAAGATCGTCGACTTCATGCTCGAGCCCGAGCTGCCGCAGGCGAGCTGGACCTACGGCGAGGGCATCGTCCACCACTGCGCGTTCCAGGTCGACGACTACACCGCGCAGGACCAGGTCAAGTTCCACCTCGAGGGCATGGGCTTCACCGATGTCTCCGAGCGCAAGAACCGCGGCTACTTCGATTCGATCTACGTGCGCACGCCGGCGGGCGCGCTGTTCGAGGCCACGGTGTCCAAGGACGGCGGCATGACGGTCGACGAGAGCATCGACAAGCTCGGCACGAGCTTCCAGATCCCCGGGCCGTTCGCGCACCGCGCCAAGGAGCTGCTCGCGTACCTCGAGCCGCTCAACTACTGATCGTCAATTGTTCTGCGCGCAGGCCCCGACCCACGCGAGGATCGCATCGCGGCCCTCGGGGAATGGCTTGGGAGCGTCCTGCGGCATCGGCCCGTTGGGGTTGACCCAGTTGAGCGGGGAGTTCCTGGGATCGGCGATCTTCGACGCGGGCGGGTTCGCCGGATCGATGATGCCGATCGAGACCATGCCGTTGTAGCAGGTGTCCTTGTTCGGACCGCAGATCCAGCTGTTGTGCTTCGGATCGGAGTGGCACTCGGCGGTCGCGCAGTGGCCGGGCGTGCCGACCGCGAAGTACTTGGTGTACAGCTCGGTATAGGTCGGCGCGGTGTTGCCGGGGTTGCAGCTCTTGGCGATCGCATCGGGGGCAACGCCGTCCGTGTCGCGGGGGCACCCGGCCAGCGCAAGCGCGATCAGAGGAGCTACGAATCGGGCGCTCATCACAGCGTTGGTTGTCGGCGGCATAACTTCCTGTTCATGGCCTCGGGCACGACCCGGCGACATCGTCCTGGAAGGTCGAGGGTGGCTCCAGCGACAGGTCGCACTGGATCCGCGAGAAATTGATGTGGGACGACGTGCGCTGCGCGCTCCCGCACGCTCGCCGGCATGCCTGCCGCAGACTGCACTGTCCCCGACGATGACCGCGACGAATCGTGGCCCCGGAGGCGCATTCGGTGCGATGACTTGCGTCCATGCAGTCGATCCGCCGTTTCCATGCAGTGGTCGTCCTTACGTTCGTCCTCGGCGGTGGTTGGGCCTCGCGCGCGCCGGCCCAGCCCGCCAAGCCGCCGGCGCAACCCGCAGCGCCTGCGAGCTACCCGCGGCTGCCGAGCGAGACGCCCGCGAAGTACACGCCGTCGACGACCGGGTGGGAGTACGCGCGCAAGGAGGTCATGATCGCGATGCGCGACGGCGTGAAGCTGTTCACGGTGATCCTCGTGCCGCGCGGCGCGAAGGGCGCGCCGATCCTGCTCACGCGCACGCCGTACAACGCGAGCGAGCTGACTGCGCACGGCCATAGCGGCCACCTCGCGCCGATCCTGCAGGGCTACGACAACGCGACCGACGTGATCGTGGAGGGCGGCTACATCCGCGTCGTGCAGGACGTGCGCGGCAAGCACAAGTCCGAGGGCGACTACGTCATGAACCGCCCGCTGCGCGGCCCGCAGAACCCGACGCCGGTCGATCACGCCACCGACACCTACGACACGATCGACTGGCTCGTGAAGAACATCCCCGAGACCAACGGCAAGGTCGGCATCCTCGGCATCTCGTACGATGGCTTCCTGCCGCTGATGGCGCTCGTGCATCCGCACCCGGCGCTCAAGGTCTCGGTACCGATGAATCCGATGGTCGACGGCTGGATGGGCGACGACTGGTTCCACAACGGCGCGTTCCGCCAGCTCGGCATCGACTACATCCACGATCAGGAGGCCACGCGCGACACGTCGGCCAAGTTCTGGCGCAGCCACTTCGACGACTACGACACCTTCCTCGAGGCGGGCTCGGCCGGCGAGCTCGGCCGTCGCCACGGCATGGAGCAGATCGGGTTCTGGAACAAGATCCTCGCGCACCCCGCCTACGACGCGTTCTGGCGCGACCAGGCGGTCGACAAGCTGCTCGCCAAGGAGCCGCTCGCGGTGCCCGTGATGCTCGTCCATAGCCTCTGGGATCAGGAGGACATCTACGGCGCGATCGCCGTGTACAACGCGATCAAGCCCAAGGACACCGGCAACGACAAGGTGTTCCTCGTGCTCGGGCCGTGGCACCACGGACAGGAGATCGGCGAGGGCAGCATGCTCGGGCCGGTGCGGTTCGACAGCGACACCGCGCTGTACTTCCGCCGCGAGATCCTGCGGCCGTTCCTCGATCGATACCTCAAGGACGGCGCGCCGCGCGGCGATTTCTCGCCGGTGCATGCGTTCGAGACCGGCACCAACACGTGGCGGCGGCTGCCCGCGTGGCCCGGCCCCTCGACCAAGCGCACGCCGCTCTACCTCGCCCCCGGCGGCAAGGTCGGCTTCACCGCGCCCAAGGGCGGCGCCGGCTACGAGGAGTACGTCTCCGATCCCGCCAAGCCGGTGCCGTTTCGCTCGCGGCCGATCGAGCCGCCGAGCTTCGAGGACAACAACGCCTGGCGGCGCTGGCTGGTGACCGACCAGCGCGAGGCCTCGGGGCGCACCGACGTGGCCACGTTCCTGTCCGACGTTGTCAACCGGCCGGTCAAGATCAGCGGTCAGCCGATCGCCAACCTCATCGCATCGACCACCGGCACGGACTCGGACTGGGTCGTCAAGGTCATCGACGTCTATCCCGACGAGGTCGCGAGCGACCCGACGATGGGCGGATATCAGCTCATGATCTCGGCCGACATCTTTCGCGGCCGTTATCGCGAGAGCTTCGAGACGGCAAAGCCGATCGCCGCCGGTAAGCCGCTGCTCTATCGCTTCAACCTACCGACGGCCAATCACGTGTTCCTGCCGGGTCACCGCATCATGGTGCAGATCCAGTCGAGCTGGTTTCCGCTCTACGACCGCAACCCGCAGACGTTCGTGCCGAGTATTTTCTGGGCCAAGCCGACCGACTACAAAAAGGCGACGCAGCGTATCTATCACGCGCCCGATCAGGCGAGCTTCATCGAGCTCCCCGTCGTTGCCACGCCGTAGTCGATCCTCAACGCCCCGTGCTGACGGGTCGCATTCGCTCGCCTAGACGGTCTCCTCGCGCGGATCCGGCAGCACATCGGGGTCGTCATTGCTCGCCGGGAACGCTTTGAGCCTTTCACGCGCCAGCTTCCACCCCTGCTGGACGATCCAGGACAATGAACGATCGAGGCGCTGCGCCTCGTGCTGGATTTCCTTGAGCATGTCCTCTGGAAAGTACAAGGACTGCTTCCTCTTATCGGCGTTGGCCATCTCGCTCCATTTCAATGAGGATCCGGGCCGGATTCTAACCGAGGTGCGCGGCGCGCGACAGCCGATGTGCCGGTCCACATCGTCATTCACGCGCGATGGCGCGCCACCTCCGCCGCGTAGAGCTGTTGCTCCTCCCGCATCGCCTTCGCGACGCTTGCCCGTGAGCGAAGTCTGCCAACGTAGGCGTCGAGCGCAGGCCAATCCTTCAGCGCGATCGGTACTGCGAGGGTCCAGTTGAGCACCGTCACGAGGTAGGCGTCGGCAACGCTGAACTGATCGATCAACTCCGCACTCCCTCCGGGAGCGCTGGAGCCGGGGCTTGCGAGCAGGTACTCGCGATTTGCGAGGTGTTCGCTCAGGTAGGCGAGCCGAGATCGCGATCTTTCGAGGGTGTAGGTCTTCACCGCCTCGGGCGCAGCCCGATCCAGCAGCGGGGCAAACGTCCCCTTGTGAAGCTCAGTCCCGATAAAGCACAGCCATTGCTGTAGTCGGGCGTACGGCAGTCCTTCGGAGGGACCGAGCCTGGCCTCAGGAAACCGTCGCACCAGATATTGCAAGACTGCCGCATTTTCGGTCACCAGCTCGCCGTCGTCGGTGCGCAGTGCGGGCACGAGCCCGAGCGGGTGGACCTTGCGGTAGTCAGCGCCGTCCAGGGTGAGCTTCGTCTTTGGATCGACCTCGATGTACGCGGCGTCGGCGCCCGCCTCATACAGCGCGATCCGGGTCGCCATCGAGCAGGCCAGGGGAGAGAAGTAGAGCTGCATCGCGATCTCCTTGTGGGAACTGCGCCCTACTCTGCGGATGGATCGGGGATGCGTCCAACGCATAGATAACATACATTCGATGCGTGCAGCTCATAGGGACCCTCCCCGCGCCGCGGCTCGAGATTCGCGATCTCCGCGTGGTGCTCGCGCTGGCCTCGGTCGGCACCACCGCGCGCGCCTCCGATGTGCTCCACCTGACGCAGCCGGCGGTCAGCCGCGCGCTGCTCGCCGCCGAGGAGCGGCTCGGTGCGCGGCTGTTCGATCGCACGGCGCGCGGGCTGGTTCCGACGCCCGCGGGTGCGCTCCTGATCGATGGTGCGACCCGCCTGCTCGGCGAGCTCGATGACCTCGAGCTCCGCGTGCGCACCCCCGCGGCGCTCCCTCCGCGCCTGCGGCTGGTCTGCGAGTGCTACACGGCGTACCACTGGCTGCCGACCGCGCTCAGCCGCCTGCGCGAGCTGCTGCCCGACCTCGACATCGCGCTCGCCGTCGAGCACACGCGCGAGCCGATCGCCGCGCTGGCCGCCGGCAAGATCGACATCGCCCTGCTCACCACCGCGGCCGTGCCGCCGCAGCTCGCCGAGCGCGCGCTGTTCTCCGACGAGGTCGTGTTCGTGATGGCGGCCTCGCACCGCCTCGCCGCCCGGAAGCAACTGACCGCGGCCGATCTGCGCTCGGCCACCCTGCTAACCTCGCCCGTGCCGCTCGACGAGCAGCGCTGGTTCATGACCGCCGTGTTCGGGCGCGCCCGACCCAAGCTGCGGCTCGAGCGCTTCCCGCTGACCGAGGCGATCATCGACGTCGCGCGCGCCGGCATGGGCGTGGCGATCCTCTCGGAGTGGATCGCCGCCCCCCACCTGGGCCGCGGCGACCTGGTCGCCCGGCGGCTCGCCACGGGGCCGCTTCACCGGCCCTGGCGGATCGCCTGGCGCCCCGACGCCGCGGCCGCCATCCCGCGCCTGTGCGGCGCCCTCGAGCACACCGTCCCCCGCGCCCGGCTCGCCGCCTGAGCGCAGCCGCGAAGCGAAAATCTCGCGAAACGGGCTTGCCACGGATCGAAAGGCTACATAGCGTAGCCTTCAAGGCTACGCTATGTAGCCAAGGAGGCCGCCCATGTCATCCACCGATCTCGCACCCGGTTCCGCCATCTCGTCCTCGTTCCGCTCTCCGGCCGTCCGGGGCGGGGTGCGGATCTGGCTTCACGTCGAGGCCGCGGTGGCGCTGGCGGTGACGCTGGTGCTGTACCGCCATACCGGCGCGAGCTGGGCAACGTTTGGCGCACTGTTCCTGGTGCCGGACCTGGCCTTGCTCGGCTACGTGCTCGGCCCGCGCGCCGGGGCGGCCGCTTACAACACGGTCCATAGCTATGCCGGACCGCTCGCCCTCGCCGCGATCGGCCTGCTCGGATCTGCCGCCGTGCTGCCGTACGCGCTGATCTGGCTCGCGCACTGCTCGCTCGACCGCGCGGTCGGCTACGGGCTCAAGTACGCGACCGCCGCAGGCGACACCCACCTCCGCCAGGGCCGCGGGCAGCGCCCCGCGGTCGCCGCCTGAGATGCCCGCGATCGCGAAGACCTCCGACGAGGCTGTCGTCCACGCCGCGCGCAAGCAGCTCGAGCGCGGCGGCATCCCCGGCGTATCGATGCAGGCGGTTGCCGAGGCGGTCGGGGTGCGCGCGCCATCGCTCTACAAGCGATTCCCGGACCGCGACGCCCTGCTCGATGCGGTGGCCGAGGCGGTCGCGGAGGACCTCCAGGCGGCGATCGCTGCCGCGAACCGCGGCGCATCTCCCCGCGCGGCGCTGGCGGCCATGGCGCGCGCCTATCGCGCATTCGCCCGCCGATCGCCGCACGGCTACGCGTTGCTGTTCGTCGACCGCGGCCGCACGGCGGGGCCATCGGTCGACGCGAGGGCCGCCGCCGCTGCGCCGTTGCTCGAGCGGCTCGCGGGTATGGTCGACCCCGACCACGTCCTCGCGGCAGCGCGCCTGGTGACCGCGTGGCTGCACGGCTTCGTCGCCATGGAGATCGCCGGCGCGTTCCGCCTCGGCGGCGACCTCGAGGCGTCGTTCAAGTTCGGGCTCGAGACCCTCATCCGCGCGCTCGAGCGCGCTCAGAGAACGTAGAGCCAGACGATGCACATCGAGCCCATCGCGATCGCGAACAGGCCGAACACGCCCTGGTAGGCGGCGAGCGTGGCGCGCAGCTTCTGACCACGCTCGTGGCCTATCACCGCGGCGGCGCTACGAGACCGATCTCATCCTGCGCACGCTGCAGAAGCACAACGGCAATCAGACCGAGGCCGCCAAGGCGCTCGGTCTGCCACTCCGTACTCTCGTCCACAAGATCCAGAGTTACGGAATCAAGAAGAAGTTCGATCGCTGAAATACCGGCGGCGCCGGCGATCGCAAGAGACGCGACCACCGGCGCCGCAAAAAGGGACCGGCCTAGAGCGAGTTGACGAACTTCAGGAGGAAGCCCTGGTCCGAGCCGCTGAGCGCCGCGAACTTGTCGCGCGCCGCCTTGCCCTGGCCGTCGTGGGCGAGGATCGCCTCGCGGACCGAGTGGGCGCGGCCGTCGTGCAGCAGCTGGGTGTTGAACCGAGCGCCCCACAGCGGCGAGGTACGCATCAGCCGCGTCTGCGCGAGGCTGTCACCGGTGCTGCCGATGCGGTCGCCGAGCGAGCCCATGTCGTGGACCAGGAAGTCCGAGAACGGGAAGAACACGAAGTTGCCGGGCACGCCGTTGAACGGGGCCGACGGGGTCACGAACGGAAGCGCCGTGTGGCAGTCCGCGCAGCCGCTGGCGACGAACACGACGGCGCCGATCGCCGCGCCGATCGGATCCGAGAAGTCCTGCGGCGGGGGCGCGAGGTGCTCCATGAAGAACCGGAAGTTCTCCATGTCCTCCTGGACCTCCGAGAGACCGCCGGCGCAGCTGCCGACGGTGTCATCGGTGAACTCCGGGATGTTCGGGTTGCCGGGCGCGTTGGCCGGCGCGAGGTCGCCGCCGTTGCAGCCGGCCTTGATCGCGACGCCGTTGGGCAGGTTCTCGTTCGCGAACGCGAGGATCGGCGTGCCCTTGAAGCAGCTCTGCGTGGTGATTCCCATCTCGTTGATGTACGCGTCGCCGGAGAACGAGACGAGGTTGGTCTGCTGGTTCTTGATGCCGAAGCGCTGCACGCGGGTCCGGGTCAGCGACTGGCCCGGATCGCGCGCGTCCGGGAAGTCCGACTTGCGGCGCAGCACGATGCCGCGCGTGCCCGCCGGCTCGATCGCCGCGAGGAAGTCGAAGAAGCCGTCGGGCATCGCGTCGATCAGGCCGAGGCCGAACAGCGGCAGCGAGCGGCGGCCGACGTTGTGGATGTTGGCATCCGCGGGCTCGTGCTCGACCGGGATGTTGCACGAGACATTGCCATTCTGATACGCGCCATTCGAGAACAGCTGGCGCAGCGTGCCGCCCTCGTTGTCGCGGGCCTGGTCGTAGCCGTAGAATGCGCCGTTCTCGAAGCTACCGAACCGGCGCTCGATCTGGACACCCGAGCCACCCGGCACGGGGATGTTGTGGCAGTTGCCGCAGGCGCGCTCGTTGAACAGCGGGCCGAGGCCGTCCTCGGACTCCTCGACGGCGTTGAAGTTCTCGAGCGCCTCGGCGAACCTCACCGGGTCGGTTCCCGGCAGCGCCGAGCCGACCGCGGTCACGGCCTGGCTGGTCGCAGCGACGGTCTCCGGCTCGGCATCGGCCTGCTCCACACAGCCGGCGATCGCCGACAGCGCGAGCGAGCTTGTTGCCACAGTCCATAGGTATCGTTTCATCGCAGATCCTCCTCGAACAGGAATGAGAGTCTTGCAGCACAAGCCAGCTCGGCCGAGCTGCCTTCTCGGTACACCCGGTCGCCTGCGGGTTTTGCTGGCGACAAAAGGAGGAAACAAGAATTTGCACAGCAGTGCAACGTTGAAATTCTGAGGACACCCTCAGAGTGCAGGAGTGCCAGTGATGGGTTTTTGAGATGCTGCCACCGTCGGGCGCACGCGTGATGAACCGCAATTCTTTGCGTAGCAAACGCCGCCGCAAATCGAGTGTGATGAGCACATTGCGCCACTGCGGACAATCGTCACCAGTGGTCCGCGCCGTCGTGGATTTTTGACATCGCGCGCCGCGTGCCGCCGAACACTGAAGTGCGGACTACGTTCGTGTATCTGCTTTTTGAGGGTCTGAATGCAGTACAGGAAAGCTGGGGCTGACAGGCCCGAGACATCGAGCGCGCCCCTCGATGTGGGCATGTCAGGGCAGGCCAGATCGCGAGGCGGATCGCCTCGGCAAGGAGAACGGTCGGGCTGAAACTATCGTGGCCGCGCTTGCGATTCCGTTATTGCGGCAGCTCTGTGGGACAATGGCCGCATGGTCCCGCTCATCATCCTCGGCTGCGGCTACGTCGGAACGCGCCTCGCCCGCACCGCGCTCGCCGAAGGCCGAACCGTGCGCGTCGCCGGGCGCTCGACGGGAAGACTGTCCGCGCTCGCGCCACTCGGCGCCCAGGTCAAGTTTCTCGACGCCGCGGTCCCCAAGCAGATCGCGCCCACGATCAGCGGGCTCGCCGGTGCGACCGTCGTGTATTCGATCCCGCCGCTGACCCCGTTGCCGCCGGGTCAGACGATGCGCGCGGCGCTCCAGGCCGCGTACGGCGCGGGCGCCGGGTGCTTCATCTACTTTTCGTCGGCGGGGCTGTACGGCAGCGCGCCCGACGACGAGACCTGGGTCGACGAGGACACCCCGATCGTGATCGACGATGCGCCGATGCACGGCGTGCAGGCCGACGAGAACGAGATCGACAACTGCCAGTTCTATCGGCTGCGAACGGTGATCCTGCGGCTCGCGCCGGTCTATGGCCCGGGCCGCGGCGTGCGCCAGCGCATCGCCAAGGGCGACTACCGGATCCTCGACGACGGTCAGCACGTGACCTCGCGGATCCACGTCGACGACATCGCGCGCGTGGTGTTCGCCGCCGAGGAGCGCGCCCCGGCGCGCGCGCGCTACCTGGTCGCCGACGACGAGCCGACCACGCAGGGCCAGTACGCCGCGTGGTTGAGCGAGCGGATGGGCGTCGCGATGCCGCCGTCGCGCCAGATCATCGAGCCCGGTAAGGCGCGCGTCGCGCATCGCAACCGCCGCATCCGCAACGCGCGCATGAAGCAGGAGCTCGGGATCGAGCTGCGCTACCCGTCGTTCCGCGAGGGCGAGGCGGCGATCGAGGCCGAGCTGGCCTCCGGCTGACGTAGCAGGAATGGCGTTGAGCGCGGTCGAGGACTGGCCTACCCTCGACCGACAGGTAGGTATCCATGGAACGTGTTTTTGGCTCCAGCACCGTGATCGGCGGCGTCGGCTTTGCCGTGGGGTATGCGTTCCTCGCGCTCATCGTCATCACGCTCGATCGGTTTCGCGCCACCAGTGCCAGCAAGGACGACACGCAGGTCGAGCTCAAGGTCCTCCTGTACGGGCTCGCGCTGATGTCGCTCGCCATCGCAGCCGATGGCGTCTCGAGCCTGGTCGCCGCGGTGACCAGCGGCTTCAAGGGCGGTGGGGATTCGGTCAAGGTCGCGCTCGCGCCGATCGCGGTCGGCGTGGGCGCGCTCGCCGGGATCGCGCTCGCGCTGCTGCCGCGCACCAATGCGTCGACGGTGCGCACCGCCGAGGCGCTCGCCCTGCTGTCCGCGGGGCTGTTCTAC